>JAEHCN010000031.1 GCA_020696395.1 Thermoplasmata archaeon
TCGCGTATCTTGCGAAGCAATGTGGCCCTGCCATCGCTCACGATGAACCTGTTGCCGTCCACCAGCCACATCTTGAGCTTCAAATCGTACATCGCGTTCTCCGACGGCTCATCTGATTTCTGCGTAATTACACTTTGCCAGACAAGTCTAGGTTATTGCGCTCTTTTCAGACGCTTCTCGATCGAGTAGAAACAGTGAGGGTTGTTGTGCATCTTGCCCGTCAAAGCTAGAGACACCGAATTGCATCCGCCTCCGCACTTGGCGCCGTACTTGCACCCCGCGCAGTTCTCCCCGAGGTATTCTCGACTGAACTTCCTCGTGTACGGAAAGGTATCGGGGTCGTTCCAGATCTCCGCAAAGGGTCGGTCTCTCACATTTCCCTCGATGTATCTATCGGTCCCCATGGACAAACAGCCGACTATGCCGCCATCGCTGGTAATCCCAATCGTCGAGATACCCGCTGTACATCCGTTCCACAAGCATCCTGGAAGGACCCTTGAGAAGTATCCGTAGCAGTGGGCCCCAGCAACCCTCACCCTGTCCCGTCTGTCCCTGATCCTCTCCTTGGCGATGAACAACGCGGTGGAGTAGAACTGCTCAGGGGACAGTGTATCCTCTTTTCGGAAGTTGCCGAATGGCATGGCGGTTTGGATCTGCCAGTTGACATCCTTCGGCCTCAGCAGCTCCCTAATCTCGGGCAGGTCTAGGTAATTGAGCCTACTCACGGTCGTGATGACTGTTGTCTGCACTCCTCGGGCCTTCAGCAGGTCGATCGCCTCGACAGCCTTTGTCCAGGTTCTCTGTCCCCGTATCGTTTCGTGGGTGCCCTTCATTCCGTCCAAGCTGACGCCTACTACCTCCGGTTTCAGTTGTTCGATGTGGGCCAGATGTTGCGCTATCAACAATCCGTTCGAGACTATGCTGAGCTTCATTCCCAGCTGAACCACGCATTTCGATATGGCGACGAAGTCTTCCCTGAGGAGTGGCTCCCCTCCCATGAGCGACACCTCCTTGCAGCCGACAGAGGCGAGGCTTTCGCACATCTTGAAAGCCTCCTCTGTGGTCAGCTCGTCGGGTCTAGCCTGTCCGGCAGACGACCCACAGTGGGAACATCTGAGATTGCATCGCAAAGTCAGCTCCCAGATAGCGCATTCAAGAGATATGGATCTCACCAATTCGGCCCGCCTCCAGTCGTCACTTCCGCACGCCGTACCTGGGAATCGTTCCGAACTGGCTTTCTCCGTTCACCGCATCGCCTATGCCGAGACCTGCCATGAAGGCGATGAGAAACACTGGAACCGCCACCATCAGCCAGAAACCGACGGGCTTGCGGGAAGTGGCTGTTGTAGCCATGGCACCAGAGGCCATGGCGGCCGCGAACGGGTACGTGGAGGCAATCCGCTCCTCCTCCAGCGCGAGCATCGGCAGAACCCCCGCCACGAATCCTGCAACAGAGGATGCAATCGGAACCCACCATGATCTGAGAAAACCGGCGAACCCCTCTCTGGAACGGACCTTCTTGACCGCGGATATGTCCCTCGAGGTAACGCCAAGTCCCTCTATGGTCTGAACCTTGCTACCCATCATATCACCGTTCCCTAGATATGAAACACCCCGTATTCAGGGGAAGCAGTGTACATCGGCACGACCCCGTCATTCTTCATCATTGTGTCGCCGCCGAGAATAAACCCCAGAACGAATGCCACAATCGACAGTGTCGCTGTGCCGAATATGGTGAATTTGGTCTTGGTCGAGAACGCCTTGTAGTTGAACACGAAAGTCGCCGCCGCCAAGGGGTAGACACTGGTTGAGGGTGACTCCGAAAGAACCCCCCCGGCGAAGAACCCGACGACGAAGGCGAAGAGCGGTGCCATCCAGCCAAAGACTCTTCTGAAAAGGAGTCGCTTGAATCTGTGCTTCTTGATTGCCTCGACATCCTTCCTCTCGACGCCGAGCTTTCCGCCGACCTCAGACAACTTCGAACCCATCATCTTATCCATGCGATCTGAGCTATATTACGATTCGCATTCTGTTGACCTGGAGGTCACGGCGAACGGAGCATCATTCTGTTACAGGAGCGGTTCTGATCGCAGAAGATCCGTCTGCCATGTACGAGGCGAGTTCACCCTTGATGGCGCCCTTCAGCCTCGCGTCGCGGGAAAGCGATACGGCCCTATTGTAGTGCCTTTGGACATACCCACGATCTGAGCTGGTAACGGCACCCAAACGTGCAAGGTTCCAATGGGCGTACAAGTTGTCTGGGTTTTCCATCGCTGCAACCTCCAGGATCGCCTTGGCTTCGCCGAGGTCTTCGGACGCGAACTTCTTTACGCCCCTGTTCACCCGCATCCTTGCATCCATGAGGATGAGCTCCAAATCAAGGATGGGTATCCGCTCGGACTCAAGACTGAATAGGTAGCTTAAGTCATCCGGTTCGCGGTCGCGATTCATCAGATAGGCGAGGATGTCCTTTCCGAGCCTTTCAGTGAACGCCCGAAATTGCTTGTCCATAGCTCCTTCCTTCTTGGCCCTGATCCAAAGGGTAAGAGCTCTTTCATGAATCTTCATTTCCTGGAGATATCGTATCTTGGGTAGCGCGTATTCCAAGTCGCCAAGGCTCACTTCTGTAGATTCCATCCAGGAAGTCAGGATGGCTATTGCGATTCCGGGATTCACCGCGGCCATCCTCGCCGAGACTGCCATGATGTCCGTCGAGGTCGGGGTACGATTCTCTCGGATGTCAGCGATCACTTCCTGCACGTGCTTTTCCAGCGGGATCATAACGTAGGAGTCGATTGGGCCGAGCTCGACGATAACTCTCCGTCTGAGCGATGCTGCGAAATCGGCGTAATTGTCGATAGTCGGCTTCCGGCACACTATCTTCATACCTTCCTCGTAGAGATGAGTCGTTGCCTCCTCGCGCTTCGTCCTAACGAAACCACACTCGCGCAAGAGTCTTTGTAAGAGCTTGGAGGAAAAGCCGACCTTGTGCTGCATTCCAGGGCTGTCAATCCCGAATACCCAGTGAAGACTCTTCTCCTGTGAGTCTGTATCCGATCTCAGGAACCGTTTGAAAGTCCCAGATATGTCTGGCGTTTCCAGCACCAACTCCCCGCCACCCTTCAGGACCCTGAACCATTCGGAAAGAGCGTACTTGCAGCGTATATAATCAATGTGCTCTATGACGTGGAACGCCTCGATTCCATCCGCTGAGGCGGTCGCGAACGGCAGTCTCATGATGTCCCCCTTCACGTCCGCGACGCTCGCATCAAACATGTCTACGTTCACATAACCTGCCCTGTAAACGTTGCCGCAGCCGAGGTGTAATCGGACGCCATCACACATGATTCAACCCCGGTTTCATGGGAACCTCTTATCCCTTTGTCATTCGAGCATCGGGATTCTCACATTCATCCGTTTCGCCATGTCGATGGCCTCAGGATATCCTGCGTCCGCATGCCTCACTATGCCCATTCCGGGGTCGGTCGTAAGAACCCTCCCGAGCCGTTCCTCAGCTTCAACGGTGCCGTCCGCGACGACCAGGAGTCCGGCGTGGGTCGAGTAGCCGATGCCGACCCCCCCGCCGTTGTGGATCGCGACCAGGTCCGCCCCTGCGGAGGCGTTGATCAAGGCATTCAGCATCGGCCAGTCGGCAATCGCATCGCTTCCGTCCCTCATACCCTCAGTCTCCCTGTTTGGGGAGGCGACAGAGCCGCAGTCGAGGTGGTCTCGCGTGATTACGATCGGCCCGCTAAGCTCTCCACTGCCGACCATCTGGTTTATGATCTTGCCGAACCTCGCCCTCTCGCCATATCCGAGCCAGCAGACGCGTGCTGGCAATCCTTCGAATGGCACCTTCTCCTGTGCCAACCTGATCCAGTGGACGAGTTGCCGGTTCTCCTTGAACTCTCTCACGATCACCTCGTCCGTTTTGAGGATGTCCTCGGGATCGCCTGATACCGCGATCCATCTGAAAGGCCCGCGCCCTTCGCAGAACATCGGGCGTATGTACAGCGGCACGAACCCCTGGAACGAGAACGCGTCCTCGACGCCTCCCTTCACAGCCTGGGCGCGGATGTTGTTGCCGTAGTCGAAGACGACCGATCCCCTTTCCATGAGCTTCAGCATCGCCCTCACGTGGATTGCGATGCTCTCGAAGGCCCTCCTCCTGTACTCTTCGGGGTCATCCGTTCTCAATTTGGTCGCCTCGTCGATGCTCAGTCCCTTGGGAATGTATCCCCCAAGTTCGTCATGGGCGGATGTTTGATCTGTGACAATGTCAGGTAAGATGCCTCTCTCCACAAGCGTTGGGTGCGTCTCAGCACAGTTCCCCAACAGCCCGATGGACAGCGGCCTGCCCTCCTTCTTCGCCTCGAGGACGGTATCGACCGCTTCGTCCAAATCCTCCATCAGAACGTCACAGTAGCCTCCGCTCACGCGCCTCTCGATTCGTGCGCGGTCACACTCGACCGCGAGGCAGACTCCGCCGTTCATCGTGATAGCTAGCGGCTGTGCGCCTCCCATGCCTCCCAGGCCACCTGTGAGCACGAACCTCCCCTTCAGAGTGCCGTCGAAGCTCCGGCGTGCACACGCTGCGAATGTCTCGTAGGTCCCTTGGAGTATCCCCTGGGTTCCGATGTACGCCCACCCGCCCGCCGTCATCTGGCCGTACATGATGAGGCCTTTCGCCTCCAACTCGTGGAAAGTCTCCCAGTTCGACCATCGCGGGACTAGGTGCGAGTTGGCTATGAGCACCCTTGGTGCGAGCCCGTGCGTCCTGAAGACGCCGACGGGCTTCCCCGACTGCACGAGCAAGGTCTCGTCGTCCTCAAGCTCCATGAGGGAGCTGACTATGACGTCGAAGCACTCCCAGCTTCTAGCCGCCTTGCCCGTCCCGCCGTAGATGATCAGGTCCTCAGGCTTCTCGGCGTTCTCGAGGTTGTTCTGGAGCATGCGCAGGATGGCCTCCTGACGCCAGCCTTTGCATGCCATGTCCTTGCCTCTTCTCGCCTTCACGTTCCTCATAGCCCTCAACATACAAGAGACGGGTATTATGATATGAGGCTTTTGGATTTCGCAGCAAAGGGAGGTTTTATCTCTTGCCCCCTTCATGGGGACGAAGTACATGTTCGATATACCCACCGTGCTTACCGCAGACGAACTGCTGGACAAGGCCTTCCTGAAGGCCTCGAAGGTCGAACATCGCGGGGCGACTCGATTGGATACCGTGAAGCAGACGAACATATCCAAGGTCAAGTCGGCTAGCGACATCATAGTGACCAAGATGGGCAGGTACGTCAAGACATTCCCGAGCATCGATAGGCTCAGCCCGTTCTACTCTGAGCTGATCGATGTGACGATTGGCAGGGACAAGCTGAAGAAGTCGCTGGGCGCCATGGACTGGTGCAGGGGCAGCGTGGCAAGGGTGGCGAGGCAGGCTGTCAGGGACATGGGCGCCTCGAGGTCGCTTGAAAGGATCGACTCGCTCAGGAAATCGTCGTACGGAAGGATGTCCTCCTTCGTCAAGCAGGTGGAGAATGAGCTTGTCTTCCTGGGAGCCGCGAGGGACACGATGCGGAAGTTCCCGACCATAGACTCGGCGATACCGACGATTGTGATAGCTGGCGCGCCGAACGTTGGCAAGAGCCAGCTGGTGGGGTTGATATCCTCCGTCAAGCCGAGGGTTGCGGTCTACCCGTTCACCACGCATGAGGTGTCCGTGGGTGTGTTCGAGCGCAAGTACCTGAGGTACCAGGTCATCGACACCCCCGGGTTGCTGGACCGCCCGTTCAGCGAGAGGAACGCCATTGAACTGCGCGCGGTGCTTGCATTGAAGCACCTCGCCCATGCGATCGTGTTCGTCCTGGACCTGAGCGAGACCTGCGGCTACACCGTCGCCCAGCAGAACAACCTGCTATCCGACCTGCGGGCCGAGTTCGGGGCCATCCATATAATCGAGGTGGAGAACAAGGTGGACATCATGGTGTCGAAATCCGACAGGATGAAGGTGTCCGCGTTGACTGGGGCTGGCGTGCCAGAGCTGGTGGATGCCCTGGTTGCTCTCCTTAAACCTCAGGAACCCTTATAGTGCGATTTGGCGATTAGCTTCCGGGATTGCACCTGATGTTACCGCACCGGCGTGGGTCGGAGCTTCCGTCCTCGCTGATGTTCGTTGAGGGGGCGGGGAATGAAAGGCGTCGTTTGCAGCGAGTCCATGCAGGACTATTTCTCATCACTCCAGCGTGAGGTAGACGTCTGCTACGACATCGCCAGGAGCGCCCGGATGAAGGGGTTCGACCCCGAGCTGGACGTCGAGATCCCCCAGGCCTCCGACCTAGCCGCCAGGGTGGAGAAGCTGCTGTTCGACTGGGAGGTGGCCGGCGTGGCGGAGAGGATACGCGAGCTGAGCGTCGACCATGACCGAGAGGAAGTCTCGATCCTGATCGCCAAGGAATACGCAAGGCTTCCAGCGAAGACGACCGAGTTCGCGGTGGAGCGGGCCATCAGGCTAGGGCTGGCTGTGTTGACAGAAGGTATACTGGTCGCCCCCCTGGAGGGGATCGCAGGGGTCTCGATCAACAGGAACTCCGATGGCTCGGATTATCTGACCGTCTACTTCGCAGGTCCAATAAGGTCCGCCGGTGGAACCGGTCAAGCGATGAGCGTCCTGATCGCAGATGTCGTCCGCCGCGAGATTGGGCTCGGGAGGTACGTTCCGACAGGACAGGAGGTCCTAAGGCTGAAGGAGGAGATACCTCTCTACAAATCCTGCCAGCATCTGCAATACACTCCCTCCAACGAGGAGATCGAGATAATGGCGAGCAACGTGCCCGTATGCGTCGACGGTGAGGGAACCGAGGACGCCGAGATATCAGGGCTCAGGGACCTTCCGAGGATTGCTACGAACCGGGTCAGGGGCGGGGCGTGCCTCGTAATGGCAGAGGGACTCTGTCTCAAGGCCCCGAAGCTCCAGAAGCACGTGAAGCGCCTGGGAATAGACGGCTGGGAGTACATAGACGACTTCGTCAACCTCAAGAAGAAGGGTCAGGTGGATGGCGCCGCGGAGATAGCTCCGAACACCAAGTTCCTCAAGGACATGCTGGCCGGAAGGCCCGTGCTGGCGTATCCGTCGAGGGTCGGCGGTTTCAGACTCAGATACGGTCGGACCAGGGCGACCGGGCTTGCGGCGCTGGGCATGAACCCTGCAACCATGATCATTCTTGACGACTTCGTCGCCATAGGCACTCAGATCAAGATAGAGCGTCCTGGCAAGGCGGGTGCGATAACGCCCTGCGACTCCATCGAGGGACCGATCGTGCTGCTCGAGAACGGCGACCTCGTCCAGGCCAACACCACCGCGGAAGCGTACGAGATGCGCGGTCGCGTGAAGGAGATCGTGGATGTCGGGGAGATATTGGTCCCGTACGGCGAGTTCGTCGAGAACAACCACTTCCTGATGCCTTCAGGACTCACCCTCGAATGGTACCGCGAGGAGCTGAGGGATAGGGGTCCAGACATGCCTGAGGATTGGATAAGCCCGTCCTTCGACAGAGCGGTCGAGATATCGACGGGACTCAAGGTTCCGTTCCATCCTAAGCACAATCTGTTCTGGTCTGACTTGGATGTGAAGCGCCTCCTCTGCCTGCGCGGATACCTGGTTTCCACTGCGGAGTGGTCGGACGGCAGCCTGAGCATCCCTATCGACGAAGAGCATAAGGGGACTCTGGAGCAGCTGGGAGCGCTCCACTCGGTGAGGGCCGATAGGGTCGTCCTAGACGAGTGGGCAGCCCCGCTCCTTCGAGGGCTGGGGTTGAGAGTGGTCGGCGACAAGGTCACGGAAATGGAGACCGCGGTCCCCGAGACCGACAACCCTCTGGAACTGGTGTCGACCCTTTCGGGTCTGGATGTACGCGCCCGGGCTGTAACCAGGATCGGCGCTAGGGTGGCCCGTCCGGAGAAGGCGCGCGCGAGACGCATGAAACCACCTCCGCATTGCCTGTTCCCGGTCGGACTGTACGGCGGCCCCCAGAGGCTTATCAACGAGGCCGCCAAAGCAGGGATCATCCGGACCCAGTTGGGAGAGAGGTCGTGCCCCATGTGCGGAACCGTGACTTTCTCCTGTAAGTGCGGCTGCGGCGCGCACACGGTGTTCACAGGGAACATGTCCATCCAAGGTGTGCCCGTGGCTGACATGCTGCGGTTCGCCCAGGAGCTGACGAACGGACGCAGCCTGGACATCAAGGGCGTCCAGGGCATGATATCCAAGAGCAAGACGCCCGAATCGATCGAGAAGGGCGTGCTCCGCGCGCGGAACGACGTGTTCGTCTTCAAGGACGGCACTATCAGGGTGGACGCGACCGATGTCCCGCTGACCCACTTCACCCCGTCCGAGGTCGGAATCCCTGTGGAGACCGCACGCAAGCTTGGCTATACCAAGACCGCTGAGGGGAAGGATGTCGAGAGTCCGGATGACCTCCTCGAACTCAAAGTGCAGGATGTCGTCATACCCGACTCATGCGTCGAGTATCTGACGTCCACGACCAGGTTCGTAGACGAGCTTCTTGAGAAGTTCTACGGTCTGGAGCCTTTCTACATGGTGCGGGTCAAGGAGGACCTCGTTGGACATCTTGTGGTCGGCCTGGCCCCTCACACGTCCGGTGGGGTGCTGTGCAGGATAGTCGGGTTCACGGCGGCCCATGCGGGCTACGCCCATCCGTTCTTCCACGCTGCCAAGAGACGGAACTGCGACGGGGACGAGGATTCGATCATACTGCTTATGGACTGCCTACTCAACTTCTCGCGGTCGTTCCTGCCGGAACGCAGGGGCGGCCTTATGGACGCCCCTCTGGTGCTGACCACCAAGCTAGACCCGAACGAGATAGACAAGGAGGCGCACAACCTCGACGTGTCGTCTGCGTATCCGCTCGAGTTCTACAAGGCCGCGCAGAGGTTCGCTCACCCCAAGGAAGTAGAGCCGGTCATGGACCTCGTGGCGGGCAGGATCGGGACCGTCCTCCAGTATGAGGGCTTGGGCTTCACGCACGGCGTGAGCCGAATATCCGAGGGCCCTGTCGCATCGGCTTACACCGCCCTCGACTCGATGGTCGATAAGCTAGAGGCGCAGATAGCGCTCGGCGTGAAGATAAGGGCGGTGGACGAGGCCGATGTAGTTCACAGGATAATCACGCGCCATCTGCTCCCTGACACCCAGGGAAGCCTGAGACGGTTCACCGGGCAGCAACTGAGGTGCGCGAAATGCCACGCGAAGTACAGACGGATACCGTTGAAGGGCACCTGCTACTGCGGCAACAAGCTCACCCTGACCGTTCACGAGGCGGGAGTCAGCAAGTACCTGGAAACCGCGAAGCGCATCGGCAACATATACAAGGTTTCGCCCTACACCCTCCAGCGGATATCACTCCTGGAGAATGCGATAGACTCGCTCTTCCAGTCGGACAGGGTCAAGAACTCGAAACTGGACGAGTTCGTGTGAGTGCCCCCGTGGCGAAAGCTGGGACCAGCTGTCTGTGAAAACCAGCACGTTCTGGAGCCGCTTATTTGAGCGACGATACTTGCTCTCTGACGTGCTCGAACCGCTCCTCGAGGATCTTCAACCCCTTGAGCAGTATGTCCTTCGCGGAGACTGACCCGTCCGTCTCGAACCTGAACAGTATCTTGGTAGGGTCTCCCGTGACCGTTATTGCGTCGGTCTCGCACATTTCGACGCAGGAGTTGCAGAGGTTGCACTTTTCGGGGTGCTTGACGACGACCTTCCTCCCGTCCTTCGCGAGCACGCCCTTGGGGCATATCTCGACGCACGAACACCCGACATCGCACTTGTCGCTGTCAATCTCTATGTTTGCGAAGTATCTGTAGCCAGCGCCGACGGTGGCCTGCCACTTGGCGTGTTGCCTTCCAGTGCCTAGCTCTGCAGTAGCATACACGAGCAACGCCTGGTCGTCCGCCAGCTTCACGATCGGTATGAGGTCGTCCTTCACTCTGTACTGCTCGTTCCCGAGCGGCTCGAGGTCACCCGAATATACGGTGCATGGCCCCTTCTTGTTGAGCGAGTACATGATGGTGCACGACGGACATCCCTCGCCCCCGCACGCACACTTCTCCCTCAGATTGAACTGCTCGAGGTCCGTAGGGATCGGCACTAACGACAGCCTGTGCGCAACGACCTCGTCAAACAGTGGTGAGATGCTCTCGTACGCCTTACCTCCTTCCTCCATGATCGGTCCGAGGTGGAACTCGACATCGTTTATGGCCATCGTGGGCACGTCGGCCACGATGATCCTCCTCATCGCGTTGGCGAAGGTGGGACTAGTGTCACTCATGACGAACTCCGCCTTGGTAGGCGTCATCTCAAGCACATCAATGTTCATGGGGGATCACTCTACACTCTGCGTCCTCTTCGGCCGCCTTTCTTCTTGGTCCCGTCGTGCGGCACCGGGGTGACGTCCTCAATCCTACCGATTCTCAGCCCGGCCCTCGCAAGGCCTCTTATGGCCGCCTGCGCTCCCGGTCCCGGCGAAATCGACTTGTTCCCTCCAGGCGCGCGTACGCGTACATGTATCGAATCGATGCCCTTCTCTTTGGCGACGTCGGCCACCTTCTCTGCCGCTCTCATTGCGGCGTAGGGCGACGCTTCGTCCTTGGCCTGCTTGACCACCATGCCGCCTGTGGCCTTCGTGATGGTCTCGGCGCCGGTGATGTCAGTGAGCGTGATTGCGATGTTGTTGTAGCTGGCGAAAATGTGTGCGATACCCCATCTGGCCATAGGACTCATTCCTCCTTCTTCTCAGTAGCGGTTTTCTCCGGCGTAGAGGGTTCTACCGCTTTCTCGGGGGTCTCTTCCGCTTTCTTCGCGACGGGCTTCGTCTCCACTCTCGGCCTCCGAGGCCGTCTCGTCGGAGGACCCCGTCCTCTCTCATTAGCCCTCTGGGCCTTGGCTTCGGCCTTCGCCGCGTCGGTTATGCGCTTCCGCTCCAGTTCCTCCGGCTTGGGTCTGGTGGGGTGCATGTCGTCCGTCAGGGGCGAGGTCAAATGGTACTCTATCTGCTCCTCCTCACCGCGCTTGACGAGATAGCCAGGGATCGTAACCTTCCTTCCGTCCAGGGACGCGTGCCCGTGGACGATCATCTGCCGCGCCTGCTTCGGCGTGAATGCGAGCCCCTTTCTGTAGACGACCGTCTGAAGCCTCCTTGTCAGGACCGCTTCGGTGTTGAGCGCGAGCACGTCGTTCAGGGTTGCACCATCGGCGGGCAGCAGGGCCATGCGGCCGCATCTGGCCAGGAGCTCATCCGTCTCCTTCTGGGCCTGTGGGTCCCCCGTCCTCTGCCGCGCCTGGAGTTCCCTGCTCTGCGCCCTGAGTCTCCTCACGAGCGACTGCGCGGTCCACAGCTCACGCTTGTTCTTGAGACCGTACTTCTGCAGCAACTCATTCTCCGCCTTAATCCGCTCGCCCTCCCATGGCTGAGCCGGCGATTCGTACTTCCTCCTGGAGAATTTCGGGTCGCCCATCCGTCACACTACTCCTTCTTCTGGGCTCCTCCGCCCGGCTGCTCCTTGCGCTTGATGACCCCGAGCGTGAGTCCGCTTCGACCGTTGGCCCGGGACCTCTGCCCCCTGACCTTCTGGCCGGTTTCGTGTCTCACGCCCTTGTAGCACCTGATCATCCTCATGATGTTCACGTCGTCCCTCTTGTGGAGGTCTACATCCACACCGACGACATGCAGGTCCGCTCCTGACGACCAGTCATGCTGCCTGTTGACCATCCAATGGGGTGCCTTCTCGGAGTAGTCCAGTACGAACTTCTCGAGCTCCTCCGTCTTCTCCTCCGGGAGGTCCCCGATCTTCGTGCTGCGCGGTATGCCTGCCATCCTGGCGATTATCTCGGCGGTCCGCATACCCACGCCCTTGATGCCCGAGAGGGCGATGACGATGTCCTTGTTGCCGTCTAGGTCGGAGCTGACGATTCTGACGATGTACCTGAAATCCTCACTCTTCTTCTCGGGTACAGGCGCCTTGGCGGGCTCTTCGCCTTCCTCTTTCTTGGTGCCCTTCTTCCTGCCCTTTCCGGCGCCCTTCGTCTTCTCGTCCTTGTCCTCGGCCAAACGGCAACCTCCGCATCGGTGATTCGTATCCGCGCCCTCCAGCTAGATAAATGTCGTCGTCTGGAGCGCAAACTCCCCCACACACTAAGGTGTATAAAACACTTATGTACCGTGAGCTAAGGCGATCAGACGTCCTTGGGCCATACCAGCACCACGACTCCGTACCGCTCTCGCATATGTCAATTCTTCGCCTTTCTAAAAACAATTATCTCTGAGCTACTCGTTCACCGGGCTGATGACGAGGCAGACGAGGGTATCCCTGAGCGTTCCAGGCGGACTCCTGGAAGAGTTCGACGGACTGACGGAGAGCCTTGGCCATCCGAACAGGTCTCAGGCGGTCAGCGAGGCCATGCGCGAGTTCGTGGCGAACAGGAAATGGAACCTGGCCAGGCGGGGCAGGGTGCCCGGGGTGATCCTCGTCACGTACGACCATCATTCTCGCGGGATCAGCAACGCCCTGACCGAGCTCCAGCACGATTATCCCGATGTCGTGACTGCGACGATGCACGTTCATCTGTCCAGGAACAACTGTCTCGAGATGATCGCCTTCAGCGGGGAGGCGTCGAGGGTACGCGCCCTGGCGAAGACGCTGAGGGCCCAGAAGGGCGTCCTCGACCTGAAGCTCGTTACCTCGCCGCAATAGCCCGGGCTTCGCCTGTCAAGGTTGTCAATTTAAGTTCGGCTATCTAAGAGGATATCTGGAATTTGGTTGATTTAAGGCCATGAATAGACGGGCCGGGAATCGCCTACGGATGCCCTCCGATGAGTATCAGGATTATCGCGGTGGCGAGCCCGGCTATGACGAACCTCAGGCCCGTGTAGACGAATATCTCCCTTATCAGGTTGCCGAGGAACGCCCCGAGCACGAAAAGGAACATCATGGTGATCACGATGCCCGTCACGACGGCTTCGTCCAGGGGCATGAAGAAGAACGGTACCAGCGGCACGAAGGCGGCGATCATCGGGGCCACACCGTGTACGGTCGCGCTCACGATTATGCCCACCGTCATGGCATCCCTCCGGGACCCCTCCACGCTCGAGAGCATGGCCTGCTCGAGGTTCCTGTGGGTGAGTATATGCTCCACCCTCTCGGCCTCGTATGCACCGACCCCGCTGGAGACCGCGAGTGCGATTCCCCCGGCCAATCCTGCCCCGATTATCAGTTGCCTGGCCAGCTCAGGATGGACGCTCGCCTCGGCCACATACACCCCTATGATCACCCCAAGGACTGTGAGGGCGCCGTCGAACGCGCCAATGACGAAATACCTTCGGGCGATGGCTGCCGACCTCGTGAGCGCGAAGAGATACTTCAGATTCCTGATCGACTCCCTCAACCTCGACATGTTAGGTATCACTCTTCTTCCAGGGCCTTCTTTAGGGCGGACACAACATGGTCGACCGCCTGCTCCAGCTTTCCGACGTCCGGCCCTCCTCCCTGGGCGAAATCTGGCTTTCCTCCTCCGGAGCCGCCCACGGCCTTCATCGCGTCCCCGAGCAGAGGCCTGCAGTTTACGTCGACATCAGCGCTCCTCGCAACGACTACCTTGGCCCCTTCCAGGTCCGATGCCAGGACCGCTATCGTCTTCGGCCGGGCTATCAGCTCCTTGGCTAGGTTCACAAGGTGCCTCATGTCCTCCGATTGGACATGGCGGACTATCGTGACCCCGGAGACCTTCATCGCCCTGGCGGCGAGGTCTTCCACGGTCTCACCCACAAGCCCCCTCTTGATGCTCTCCAGCTCCTTGTGCTGATCCCTGTTCTCTGCCTGGAGACGCTTGACCGCGCTCACCAGGCCGTCCGGGGTGGTCATCAGCATCGAACTCGCGGTCGAGACGGCCTCCGACATGGCGATGGTCTTCTCCACCGCCGCCATCCCCGCGGCGAACTCTATCCTCACGACGCCGTCCTGGATTCTCTTCGTCTGGAGCACGATGATCTCGCCGACCTCGAGGGTGTTTTTGCAGTGTATGCCACCGCAGGCCTCAACATCGAAGTCGCCTATCTTGACGACCCTGACCTCCTTGCCTGGAACGGCGCCTCCCTGGTATAATCTGAAGCCGTGCCTCTTCTCCGCGTCCGTGCGGTCCATGAAGCGTGAGTCCACCTTCGTGCCCGAGAGGACCGCCTCGTTTGCCCTCAACTCTATACTCTCTAGCTCATCCCGCGTGATGTCAGCGTAATGAGTGATATCGAGCCTTGCGGCATCGACCGATTTGTGCGCCCCCGTCTGCCAGATGTGGTTTCCGAGCACCTCTCTGGCGGCACCGTTGATCAGGTGCGTCGCTGTGTGGTGCCTCTGGAGCCTCCTGCGTCGCCCCTCGTCGACCGTGCAGGTTATCAGCTTCCCAGGGACGGCCTGCATCTTCCCTTCGACCTTGTGCACGACGACCCCGCCGACCTTGTCGACGTGGACTACCCTCATGTCCTTCATCATCCCGACATCGGACTCCTGGCCCCCGCTCTCGGCATAGAAGTAAGTCTTGTCCAGGACGACGAAGTCTCCCTCGACGGCGAGCACCTTCGCCCTGAACCTGTACTTGTATGGGTCCTTGTAGAACATCTGCTTGGTTGCTGGCAGGTCCTTCGGGAGTGGTATCTCTGGTTCGGTTTCCCCCTCCTCGCGTGCCTTCGCATGCCTCGCAGCCACGCGCTTGTAGAAGTCATCGGGCACGGTCACTCCCTTCTCGGCGAACTCGGCGACGACCTCTGGGTTCAGCCCGTGTGAGTCGTATAGCTCGATCAGGTCCTCGTCCGACATACTCTTCCCGCTCTGGTCCAAGGACGTTTCCAGCCTCTGAACGATCCCTCTGCCCTTCACGAGCGTGTCGGTGTACTTCTCCTGCTCGACGTCCACCAGCTTCAGGATGCCTTCTCTGTTCTCCTTGAGGTCGGGGAAATCCTTCGAGAAGTAGTCGATCTGTAGGGCGACTATCTCGGAGAGCTTCCGGTCGATCCCCAGCTGCGACATCTCCCTGAGGGCCCTCCTCACCAGCAGCCGGGCGAAGTACCCCTGCCTGACGTTCGAAGGCACGATACCGTCGCTGATCATGAACATCAGCGCGCGGGTGTGGTCACATACCACGTACATGCTCTCGAAAGGTCTTATCTGGCGCACGAACTCGTCTACATCCATCCCCAGCCTGGCAGCCGTGTCCGCACGCAGCTCTCTCACATCCGCCGCGTTCTCGATCTTCATCGAGCCTGCGACCTTTGCATATTCCGCGAGCGTCCTGTCATCAGTGTCGGTTCCCGAGAGCTCCTTCAGCTCCCTGAGCACGTCCCCGAACACCGCCTCATAGGCCGAGGTCGTGCCCTGAGAGATCCACGTCAGCCTCTCCAATCCATAGCCTGTGTCGACGACCTGCATGTCAAGGGGCGTCTGATGCCCGTTGGCCGTCGAATACTCCATGAACACGAGAGTGGCGACCTCGACACCGCCAATGAACACTTCAAGGCAAGGTCCTGCGTTTCCTCCGCCTTCCCACCACGCCTCGGAGTAGCTCACCGCCTCCGGGTCCATCCCCTGGACCTTCGTAAGGAACTCGTGGCACAGCTCCGTCGTCCGCTCCTTCCAGTAGATCGGCTTGTCCTTCTTGTTGAAGACATGGTGGGCCATCATCTCGAACATGGTGAGATGAGACCCGGTCTTTCCCACGTTGTCGATATCGTTGAACCTGACGCATGTCTGCGAAATGCCAAGAGGGTTGGCGGGTGGGTCGACGACCCCCTGGATCACCCACGGCTGAAAGCCGTAGATGCTCGCCTGCGTGAAGAATACGTCGTCCCTCCATCGGGCGGTTATGGGGTACCTCGCGACTCTTACGTGCCCCTGCTGCTCGAGGAACGATAGGAAGCTCTCGCGCATCTCGTGGACGCTCATCTTCTCCTTGAACAACGGATTCCCGATGAACGTGTACTCCACGCACGGCGCTTCACCGCACGTGTCCCTGTTGCCCAGAGTCCAGAAGAACCTGCCACAGCCCTTGCACTGCTTGCGCTGAAAACCATTGCTCGTGAAGAACTCGAGTTCGTAGTCCTTGGGCTCCATCCAGGTTCTGCATGAGTCGTTAGGATTTAACGGTTTTCGTACGGTTGCCTGGACACCCCCGGCGTCGGTCGACGCGAGGCGGTGGAGCGCCTAGCGGAAGTCGAAGCCTGGGTCTGAGAGTTTGTCCCTGATGTTCTCGACAGGCGCACCTTCTTTGATCATCCTGGCCACCTTCCCAGTCTCTTTCTTCGTCCCAAGGAGTATCGCGCCGATCATCCTATCGTCCTTGAGCACGAATTTCTTGTACACCTTCCCGTCGGGAGCGACTGCCCGTATCTCCTCGAAGCCGGGTTCCATTGTCTCATGCTCGCTCCTGACGGTCCCTATGGACGTGAGGTCAATGCCCATCACCTTCAGGGTGTTCGATGGTATCGTTCCGGTGTAGTCCGGTCCGTCAAGGCCCAACACCTTCTTCGCAGCTATCCTCGCCTGGTCCAGCGCGGGCGGTATCATCCCCCAGACCTTCCCTTCGAACTCGGCAACATCACCTACGGCGTATATGTTTTTCTCAGAGGTTCGGAGCGAACCGTCGACAATGACGCCTCTCTTGACATCGAGCCCCGCCTCCTTCGCCAGCTGCAGGTTCGACCGGGCACCCGCGGACACGATCACCATGTCGCACTCAACTGTCCTGCCGCCCTTGAGCCTTACAGCGGTGGCGATGCCGCCCCCCCCAAGCAGTTCTTCCGTCTCGGCCTTGGTCACCACCTTCGTGCCCACCTCCTTGATCCAATCCTGAAGTATCTTGGCGCCTTCATGGTCGAGCTGTCGCATGAGGAGGTGTTCTGCGTATTCCAGTATGGTTATGTCGATCCCGGGGAAGCCAGACGCAAGCGCCCTCGCGGTCTCGAGCCCGAGCAGACCGCCGCCTATCACCACCACGCGCTTCGCACTCGCGGCCGCCTCCCTGATCATCTTAGCATCCTCCAGCGTTCTGAGGGTGAACGCGTTGTCCTTGGGCAACCCCTTGAACGGAGGCAGAAAGGCCTTCGACCCATTTGCCATGACGAGCTTGTCGTATGTGTGCCATTCATCCCCGACCAGCACCTTCTTCCCTGCAGCGTCCACCTTGTCGACCCTTGACGACAGATGCAGCTTCAGAGCGTTCTTCTCGTACCACTCGGTCGGGTGGAATTGGATGCCGCTCTCCTCGACCGCCCCAGCGACGAAGCCTATGAGCTTGGGCCGTGCATAGTACGGGACCGGCTCCTCGGTGAAGATGTCGATCTCGACCTCCCGATCCGCATCGCGGATCAACTTCGCCAGCGTCGTCCCTGCAACGTTGTTGCCAACAATGACCACTCTCACGATGAATGCCTCCAGCCCGTTGTCGAGGAGTTCATGCGCTGTTCAACCATTAATCTTGTGCCAGCTTCGCGATGCTGCTGCTTTGGGAATCTTCCAGTCCTGGAATTCTCAGACAGCCTTTTCATGCCTGCATAGTGCTTCGCCACCGAGGGAATCGGCGTGAGATGTGACAAGTGCGGCAAGGAGAACGCTGGTTACTTGAGGTTCTGTGGATGGTGCGGGAGTGACTTGCCGGACTTGCCGCTGATGGATGCCGACGCTCGTGCCGAACCTGCGGGGCCGTTCGCCGCCTCAGCCTCGGAGTCCCCCTCTCAGTGGGCAGAGCCCTTGATGAGGTACTGCACCAGATGCGGGAAGAAGATAAGGGCGGACTCCTTCACATGCCAGCATTGCGGGGAGAGACCTTGGGATACACACGGGAGCATCTCGGGACGTTACGACACAGCACCGGACGACTTCATGTATCAGAAGGCAAGCTCTCCGCAGAAGACCGGCTTCCCTGTAGTTGGAGGCATAATGGCGATACTTGCGGGCATATTCGCGGTCGGGCAGGGGTTGCTTGTCGCCGCCGAGGCCTCTATGATCAGCATTGGCGATTCTGGGCTTATTGGCGATTCTGGGCTTATCTGTGCTTGTGGCGCTATCGACTTCTTGTTCGGGGCCCTCTCGATCATGGGAGGGATCGCAGCCCTCAAGCGCGAGCACTTCGCGATGGCGATTATTGGCGCCGTCCTTGGGATGCTGGGCCTGGGTTTCCTGATCGGGTTCCTGTTGGGCTTGCTCGCCGTGATATTCATAGCGGTGTCACAGAAGGAGTTCGCATGAGATAGCTGGACACGACCTGCGTGATTTGAGGTGAAGCATGCACAGGTGCGACCGATGTGATTACGAGAACCCAGAGGGCTCGAAGTTCTGCAACTCCTGTGGCGCTCGCTTTCGTTTGTCAGAGGACTCCCCATCATCTGCCGAGAAAGACACCGAGGAACGGGTATGTCCTCGTTGCGGAATGGTCGTTCCTCAGTTCAGGGACATCTGCCCGAATTGCCTCACCGAGATGGATCGGCCTGGACAGGTTCAGGCGCGATTACGAACGTGTCCGAGATGCGGGCGGGCGATGGCACCAGGAACCACCGCCTGCACCGAGTGTATTTGGGACCGGCAACTGCCTCCCGCGGAGACTGAACACAAGGTGTTGAGCGACAGACCGATAATTGTTGGCATCCTGCTGGTCGCTGCTTCAGCACTGTCCATGATCTCGACTGTTGAGCTGCTGTGGTCTTCCGGGAATGCCCCATCAATTCCCTACATTGACATCTCCGGCTTCCTGATGTGCTGGGGCCTGATGGTGGGCTTCGCCTCCCTCTCATGTCTCCTTGGTGCGATCCTGTCCTTCAAACGGGCCAAGTTCTCGTTGGTGGTGTTGACCTCAGCCATCGGCATGCTGGGCATGGGCCCCCTCCTCCTAGGGTCGTTGGTGAGCCTCATAGCTCTGATCATCGCAGCAACCTCCAAGGACGACTTCTTGTCGTGAGGATGATCGTGCGGTCGACACCAGCCGACCGCGCAGCACGGCTCAGGCTAACCCATCGGTGAATGGAAAAAATGTGGAAGGAGCAGCAGAATTCATGTGCAATCCGTGTAACGGCTGAGCCGCACTTACCAAATCGGCATGTGTATAGCGACTACGGCGCTTAGTGGCCGCGGACTGAATGCCTCGGCGAACCTTGGCACTTACATCCCGGCTCTATCAACGCCATCATGTAATGGCGGCCGTGAGATGCCTCGTTTTCGGGGTGGCTTCAAGCTTAGATGCTTTCAGCTTTTATCCACTATCGCGTGGCTGCTCAGCATTGCCCTGCCGGACAACTGATAGACTAGAGGCGACGGATCCTCGTTC
>JAEHCN010000032.1 GCA_020696395.1 Thermoplasmata archaeon
ACTCCAAGGCAATTCTTTTAACCCTGTCATCCAGATAATATGCTAGGGAGGTTCGAAGTGAAGAATGGACTACTGCCAGATTGGAGGATGACGAGGGCAGGGCCCCGCACCGAGCCCCGGCGGCTATCATACAGGCTCTGGCCGCGTGCCAGGCTCACCTTACTCGTAGCCCTCCTGGCGGCTATCGCATGGGCCGTGTTGGCGGGCTCAGAGTTCACAGCCCTGCTGATACCACCGCTCGGGATGCTCCTGCTGGTAGAGGTCGCCCGCAGTCGTCGCGCGTACTCACGTCTGGACGTGTTCGTCTATTCCGTCATGTCCGTGGCATCAGTCTACACGCTTTGGCTCAGGCTCTGGGTTGACCGTGACCTAGCTACCAGCAACATCAACCCGACCTTCTGGGATGCATTCGCCTTTGCTGAGGTGATTCTCTTTGCAGGCCTGATCGGCAACGCAATCATATGGACACACAACAGAAGGCTTTCTAGAAGGCTGAAGGTGTTCATAATGTGTATCGGTGCAGCGGTGCTGGGTCCGCTCTCCATCACACCCTTCGTCGTTGTCGCCTTCCCTCTTGTCTTCCTGACCGCCTGCACACTCTTGTCTCATCACTGGAGCGAGGTGACTCTCCCTCAGGACAAATGGGTCTGACGGAGACGCCGTCACCGCGAGACGACATGGTCATTCTGGACGAGCCCAAGTATCTCGGCAAAGCGCGAGTCAAGAATGAGCAGTACGGCTACAACTATGAGGGGCACGTCTGGAGAGTGCTTTTCATCAGACTGGATGACATTGAGTACGAAGAGCCGATGCAAGGGCTTCTGGAAGCGAGGACGAAGTGGTTGAGGAAGGCGGGCTTCCTAGGACAGGTGGCGAACCTATTCCGTGGAAAGTGCAGGATTCTGGCAAACGAGAAGGGAGACATCTTGTCAGTTGAAGAGTCTTCATGACGATTCGATACGACAGAGATTAATGGCTTGGTTGGCAATATCATAGTCACAGGCTTAGGACCTTGTCCAGAAGTGGTTCCGCGGTTCGAATCCGCGCTCCTGCACCACTTGCATCGAGAATTGCCGCTTCAGTCCGCGCCACTCTTCGCTTGATACGCGTCACAGCCAGCCTCGAACTCCGATTTCGATAGGAACTTGCGCCATTTGCCATCAGGATAGCATCCGCGGTGCTCCCCCTTCTTCGTGTACCACATGCAGTTGACACATGTCCTGCCAGACTTCCTCCTCAGGGATGCTAGGATCTCACGTTCCTCCAGCGTATACTCGTAATCTGACGGCCTGTTGACGGGCATGCGTATTCGAATCGGCAACAACACATGTCAAACTTTGCATGTTCTCAGCCAGCGTCCATATATACCTCTCTGGCCAATGGCGGCAGCGTGAAGTTCGTCTACTGCCCGAAGTGCAAAGAGCTCAGGGTGAAGCCGTGGTACGCTCAACGGGCATGGTGCTCGCGATGCCGCGAGAACGGCCGCGAGATACCCGTTCCGAGGACCGTGTACACCTACGTCCTCTACGCACTCATACTCGCGATATTCGCCATGGTGTACACGTACACGAGCTCCGACGAGTTGATATTCCTCCTGGGAAGCGTCGTCGGGCTCATCACTGCTTTCATCCTCCAGGCAATCGAGATATCCCGCGGTGAGCGCATCGCCAGGGCGAAGATCAAGGCTACCAGGTCAGACGCCACAACATTCAGGAAGAAGGGCTGGCTCTAAGACGAGGGTGATCCGACACCGATCCACGCCGTTGGCGGGAAGATCGAACCATGCGGCGCGCCGGTTCTCGCTCACAGGGGGACGGTCCTCGATTTCGGCGACCGAGACCCAGCTGTCGTTCAGGCTGTGCAATATCCATACGTGCGGAACGACCAGTTGGCCTGCCATTCGTCCCGCAATGACAAGTATGTAGTCGTTCATTCCCCCGAACGCGTCCGGCCGTTCACCGATCAGTAACGCTGATGCCTCCATCGCCAGGCACTCACCGATGGTGGTTGTCGGATGAATCGTTATGAATCCTGAGACATTGAGGCTCATGCCTCCCCCGATGGACCCTCTGAGCAGGACCTCAAGAAGCGAGGACACATCGTAGGCGGCGTCCAACCCTGGGGCCTCGACCTCGTTTCGAAATTCCTGGTATGTTCGCGAGAGCAGAACGGAGCATATCAGGACCGCAACAGTGAAGAAGACTATGGCATCCATCAGCGCGAGCTGGCCACCCCGTATACTACGACGAGCACCAAACAACAGCCGTCACCTTCACTACAGCGCTTCCATCAGTTCCGTAAGGAGCGTTGACGAGTTTCCATCCACATCCGACATAGACAACGTCATCCAGGCCTCCCCACTGGGCGAGCACGAGCTGCTTCGCCCAGGGATGGATTACATCGACCGATATCAACCATCCCGTTCCGCCAGGTACCCGGCCAGAGAGCTGGGAGAGGTCGAGACGCTCCATCCGATCCACGCTCACGAAACCGCCCAAGCCGTCGGAAAGGTTCCATAAGGCCAGATCGACTAGTTCATCCGCAAGGCTCTCCAGCTCCACTTCTCTGGCAAGGTCGGACCTCACACCGGCGGTCCACACGCTCGCCCCGATCAGCGCCACGACGCCCGCGAGGACGAACACAAGGACGGGGATATCCTCGAGGAACCCTCCGACACCGCGCCGATCATTCCTCATAACGCACCTGTAGGGAGGATTCTGAGCGTTCCTTCCTACCCTTACACGTAGTCTACGAAGGCAGGAAGGATACTTCGTCCCAGACCAAAGTCTTGCGGAGACATGGAAGGAGCGAGACGACAAGGGGGAAGAAAGAAGCTGGTTCCGGCGATAGACCGTGAACTCAAGTGTCCTCACGCATACTGCGAAGAGGAGGAGCTCCAGCTGGAGATAGACTGCTCCATCTGTCCGGGAGACCAAGACATGCGAAACAGGAGATGCTTGTCGGGGATTGTCCAGATCCTATCCTCGGAGGCTGTGCCCCAGACCGTGATACTCAAGCGACACATCCACAAAAGGTACAGAGAGTCCGCGCTCCTGTCCGCATGTGAGGCCGCTCAGGAGCTGGCGATTCTAACCCGTACAAAAGCAATCGTTGAGCCGGCGTCAGACAGGAGGTGTCAGACATGCGGCGCCAGTACGTCGAACATTGCCAGCAGTCTACGCCATATCCTCTTGGACGACCCGATCGCCTACATCAAGGACCCCTCAGCGGTCGCTAGACGTGTCCGCGCCACCCTGAATCAGGCAAACTGCGACAAAGGACCCAAGTGCGTCGAGGCATCCCTGTCACTGACTCGGCGCAGGTCCGAGGTGAGTTGATTGGCAGGGATCACTCCCCCGCCTAGAATCCTCAGTGCTCTGCCTCACGCTGACGTGGATGCACCAGTCCGAGGAGTGGTACGGGTGGTGTGTGAGCAAGCCCCGGAACTACCGACGGCGTTCGAGACGCGCCCCGCCTTCGCATCGTCGTGGATAACGCCAGAGCGATTCCAGGAAGGCGACGTCGTAGCAAGGTATGTCGTCGACGACGTCGGCGTCACGATCCTCTCCCCTGGCGAGTCGAGCTGTGGAGCATACCTGGTCGATCCCCCGGAATACAGGATGAACCCCAGACAGCTGAAGGTGTTGACAGAAGTCCTCGGGACAATGAGGACCCGCGGGCCTGGCGAGGTGGGTGTGCCATCGCTGAGCATGATGAGGTCCCAGATAGGCCTCAGGGCGAAGGACATGATATTCTCTTCGCTCGCGGAGCACGACAATGAGATGGGGGGGGACGAGCTTGAGAAGCAGGCAGGGAATCTTGCAGACGTCCTCTGCAAGTACACCGCGGGTTTCGGTGTGCTCGAGACGATGCTAAGGGACCCCTGGGTCCAGGACGTGTATGTAGACGCCCCTTCGAGTCAGGTACCGGTGCACGTGGTGCTGAGATCAGACAGCGTCTCCGGTGTCCGACAGAAGTGTCGGACGAACGTCTTCGTGGGCGCGCGTGACCTCAATGCATTCGTCTCGAGGGTGAAGTACGACACCGGGCTCCCGTTCTCAGAGGCGATACCTGTCCTTGAGGCGGACCTCCGGCACCTCTCCTCCCGGGTCACACTGGTATCACCACCCCTGAGCGACAGAGGCGTTTCCGCGGCCATCAGGAGGCATTCGCAGGAAACATGGACGATGCCTCAGCTGATCGCGAACGGTACGCTGTCGCCGCTTCTAGCTGGGTTCCTATGGGCATGCGCCATCGGAAGGAGGGCGGCCCTCATCGCGGGAAGCAGGGGAGCCGGAAAGACGACCCTTCTTACTGCAGCGATGCTCGAGTTCCCGCTGTCCCAGCGCATCCTCCTGATAGAGGACACTCCCGAGATACCGGTCAGAAGGTTCCAGGGCATGGGCTACGACATCCAGACGCTTCGCTTCTCGTCCGCTAGGATGGGGGACACTCCCACGCGAGCCGCGGAGGCGCTGAAGGTCAGCCTGAGGATGGGGGAGAGCGCGATTGTCATAGGAGAAGTCCGAGGGGAGGAGACGCGACTCCTTTACGAGAGCATGCGCGCGGGTAGCGCGGGTTCATCCGTCCTCGGAACGATACATGGCAACTCCGCAAAGGGTGTCCTGGACAGAGCGGTGGAGGACCTAGGGGTCTCAGAGCGTGCGTTCTCGTCGACCGATATCGTCGTCGTCGTAGGCCTGATAAGATCGCCGGACGGGACACGCTTCAGAAGACGTGTCGTGGAGGTCGCGGAGGTTAGGGGCTCCCGCAACTCGGTCGAGCTTGTCCCCATCTTCGAGACCGACGAAGCATGCCAGTGCGCGAAACCCACGGAGGAGTTCTCGGCGAGTGCTAGATCGATAGCCGGAATAGCGAGGGCGCTCGGCATGAAGTCAAACGACGCGATGGAAGTCGTCAGGGCGAAGGCACATGCGGACCAGGTATCCTCGAACGGGCTCCCTGCGAACGGTGAAGGGGCCGATCGAACTGGGTCAGACGCCGCTCGTGTCAGGTCGAACGAGAGGTTCACCGAATGCATCTTCGCCGGACCCACGCCAGAGGCAGGGCTCAGGGAATGGGTTCGACGGAATGGTGGCTCTGGTTCGTGAGAGAGGTGCTGCGGTGAAAGGAAGATATGAGCGGTTTTGTGAGACGGCCGCGGGTCTCGAACGCCCACGCAGGCGGCGCGCTCCGGGCGGAAAGCATTGCGAGCTATCGGATAGTCTCGGGCAGGCAGGGCTGTCGCTCAGACCGGAGACAGTCATTGCTGCGGCGCGAGCAATCTCACTCGCATTCATGGCGCCCCTCATCCCGACTGTAGGGCTGCTCGTCGTTCTCACGATGTTCGATTCCGCGGTCCTTGCGGCATTCGCGATGGTCTTCGGCGCTGTGATATCGAAGGAGGCGGTGCTGGCCTATCCAAAGAGCCTCGCCAGCAAACGCGCGACCGCTGTGCTGAGAACATCGACCGAGGGGGTGAACATGATGATAATGAGCCTCAGGCACGAACCGTCTCTGCCGAAAGCCATGAGGTTTGCAGCAAGGCTGCCTTCTGAGTTCGGGCAGGAGCTGAGGACGGCGATCTGGTCAGTCGTGATGGGCGCCCACGCGACATTCGAGGACTCGCTCCAGAAGCTGGGGGCCAAGTGGGAGGGGCACAGCAGGGAGCTGAAATCATCCACTCTGGCGCTCATAACGGCATCCTGCGAGGGGACGGACGAAGGGAGGAGGAGGGCTCTAGACAGAGCCAGCAGCAGCCTCGTCTCCGGCGCGAGAAGACGAATCGAGGATTACGCCCTATCCCTGTCGTTCCCATCCATGATGCTCTTCAGCATAGGCGTGCTTCTGCCACTCATGGTCGGCTCCTTCCTTCCGATGCTATCATGGGACATGTGGGCTGGGGCCGATGGAGTCGGCATGACGGCATCTGCCGGGGCGCCCGAGGGGGTTATACTGAAAACTGTCCTGCTCATGAACTTCGTCTTTCCCCTAGTCGCATTCCTCATAGCGGCTGACGCGTCGTCAAGACGCCCCATCTCTTCAGACGGGGCGATACTCTCGAAAAGGTCACCCACGACCATTGGACTCATACCGCTGGGCGCCCTCGCCTGCGCGGTCCCAGGGATTGTGGTGTCGTGTACAATGCTGGCCGGCACCGAACAGCTGGTTGGTCTGATGCTGTCTGCAACCGCCCCTCCAGCTCTGCTGCTGGTCGCCTCGGGCAGGAGGAACATCGAACCACAGGGCAGAGGCAAGGGAGAGCACGCGGAGGACGCCCTGTTCAGCATAGGCGCCCGAATGGTCGAGGGTGAGAACTTCGAGTCGGCCGTGCGGAGGACGATGGATACCTCGGATGCGACCTGGTACGATTACGCCGCGGGCATGTCACTGGGAGCGCATTCATTACCAGGTCGTACGCCTGGCGAGGTCGTGGGGGCGGCCACGCCTACGGGCCCGGAGAGAAGCGCCCGCGAAGCAGCGAGAGTGGTAATGAGCGCTACGTCGAAGGACGAGGTGCAGGCAGGCGTGCTCGCCATGGACCTCTCCCAGTACATCAGGGACATATCCGACCTCGAGCTTACCCTCAGACGCAGGCTCCGACCGACTGTGTCGATGATGAGGTTTACGACGCATGCGCTCGCCCCGGTGATGCTGGGGATAACATATGCGATCTACCTATCCCTAGCATCGATAGGTGGCGGGAGCCAACTGGAGCCAGGGGTGTTCTTCTTGGTCCTGGGTGTGTTCCTCGCGGAGATAAATGCGGTGGTTGCATACTTCGTGTGGGGGATCGGCGAGAAGAAGAATCGAGGGGTGCTGGAATACTCCGTCGGATCGTGCATACTCGTTGCTGAGCTTCTGTATTCGGCTACGGTGCTGGTGGCCGGCTAAAAACTCGTTTCAGGCCAGCTTTTCCATGTTTCGCTCGAGAAGGGCCATCTGCCTTTGGTCGAAGGCGCGCGGGTCGACAGGGATGATCATACTGCACTTGCTCTGGGAGATGTTGTCGTTCACCTGGTCGATCATCCGGAGGACTTTGTTGAAGTCGTTGTTACTCACGAGGTACTCGATGCCGTCGAGCAGGATGACGCCGTCCGACGCGCCCTCGACGAACTTGATCAGCTTGTGGGTGAGTATGCCCAGGTTGGTCGGGGATATTACATCCTCACCCGCGCGCGTCGCGAGCCAGTATATCGGCGTCTTCTCCAGAGCGTACTTCTCCCTCACGAGGTCTGGATGCTGTCTGGTGACCGCCAGACCGGTCATCTTCCCTCGGCCCTCGGCAGCGGTCGAGACGAGGTTCACGAACGCGTCGAAGCTGATGTGGGGCGGAGCCTCCTTGACGACGTATGACCTGCCCGCGCGGATGTTGTACTTCCTGGATATGCTGAGGCCCAGTTCCTTCACATTGTTCTTCGATCTGCCCTTCCTGAAGAAGAGGCTCATTCAATCACTCCACATGGCCAGCACGGAGTTCAACGCAATCTCGTTGGTGGGCTTCAGGAGGAAATCCTTCGCTCCCGCCTCAAGGCTCTGCTGGATCATCCTCTTGTTGATGATCGAACTCATCGCGATCACCACAGCACTTGCGTCGATGGACAGCAGCTGCTTGGTCAACTCCACACCGGACCGACCCGGGAGTATCATATCCACGAAAGTGAACTTCGGCTTGGACGCCTCGAACATCTCGATCGCCTCGTCGAAATCGTCGGCTTGGAGGATTTCGTGGAAGCCAGCGCGGGCGAACAACTCGGTCAAAACCTTTCTGAAGACTTCAGAATCGTCTACAACCATGATCTTGATGACTTCACCTCGCTATTGGGGCGTTAACACCAACCGGGTAATTGACTCTTTTCATCTTTCAGGGGAGAGGTGAGATGGGCAGGCAATCGTGTTCCTGACGCCATGCCTTTCCTCGCATTTCATTTTTGGAGCACGGTGACCGTTTGTCGGTCTGCGTGCTAGAGTAGGAAAGGACCTAGAGGCTACCCATCTCGTGGAAATATTGTCACGCAGTCGTCTTAAAGGTTGTCTCTCGTGCTCGTGCAATCTGGCCTAGCCAAACAAAATGTTATATACAAGCATTGTCATACTTCGTTTTGTCTTTTTTCTCACAAGTTTTCGCCGATGGTGTCATTTCATGACAACGAACGAGGAAGTAAAGAAGGGCACGACCACGATTGGCATGGTGTGCAAGGGCGGAGTCGTAATGGCTACCGAGATGAGGGCCACCATGGGAACTTTGATCGCTCACAAGACTACACGGAAACTGTTCGAGATAGACAAGAATCTCGGGCTGGCTGTTGCCGGAGTCGTCGGGGACGCCCAGACGCTGGCAAGGTACATCACCGCAGAGGTGCAGCTTTACAAACTCAAGAGGGGACAAAACATGACTGTCAAGTCCGCGGCCACACTCACGTCAAACATACTTGCGGGCAGCAGATTCTATCCGTACTGGGTGGGTCTCATACTCGGAGGAGTGGACAGGGAAGGCGGACACGTGTACGCCCTGGACATGGTCGGAGGGGCCATACCGGACGACTACGTGACCACGGGCTCCGGCTCTCCTTACGTCTACGGCGTACTCGAAGACCACTATGAGAAGGGGCTCTCCGTGACCGACGGAGTCGACTTGGCGATCAGGGCGTTGCACGTTGCGATGAAGCGCGACTCTGCCTCGGGAGATGGAATGACCATCGCAACCATCACCCCAGAGGGGCTCTCCATGGTCGAGGAGAAGGACATACTCAAGAGAATGGCCAAGATGAAGCTGTCCTCGTGACGGCTGGCCAGCTTGTTCATGTAATGCAGGCGAAAACGCAGACTACATGCGAATCCGTTCATACTAGTTGAGTGAAGCCAATGGGCGTAGAGCAAGTTCTAGAAGACGCTAGGGAGACGGTCAAGAAGACTATCCCCTCCAACGTCGAAGTCACCGAGATAGATTTCGAAGGGCCAGTCATAGTCATCTACACGAAGAACTTGGACGAGTTCGCCAGGAACAACGATCTCGTCCGGCAACTGGCGCAGTCGCTTCGAAGGAGGGTGGCCATAAGGCCGGACCCCAGCTTACTCGCGAATTCCGAAGCCGCTGAGGAGCAGATACGCAAGATAATACCCGAAGAGGCGAAGATCACAAACATCTACTTCGAGTTCGACACCGGCGAAGTGACTATCGAGGCCATATCGCCAGGCCTGGTAATCGGTAAGCACGGGGCGATCCTTAACGAGATCAAGAAGGACATAGGCTGGGCCCCGAAGGTCGTCAGGGCTGCGCCGATACCATCGAAGACCGTCAGCGAGATAAGGAACTACCTCAGGAAGGTCCAGGACGAGCGCAAGGAGTTCTTGAGGAAGGTCGGGCGCAGGCTGATGAGACAACGCGTGAACGACGAGACCTGGCTCAGAGCAACCGCGCTTGGCGGATTCAGAGAGGTTGGGCGAAGCGCCACGCTGCTATCCACCAGGGAGAGCAAGGTGCTCATCGACTGTGGTGTGGCAGTCGGCGCCGACGAAGACTCATCCACCCCTTACCTGAGCGCTCCTGAGCTCCAGCCGCTCGAGACCATCGACGCGGTCGTCATTACGCACGCACATCTTGATCATTCGGGGCTGCTGCCAGTACTCTACAAATACGGCTACGAAGGGCCGGTGTACTGCACCCCACCGACCAGGGACCTGATGTCCCTTCTCCAGCTCGACTACATCAAAGTGGCCGTCGGGGAAGCCAAGAAACCTCCGTACGACTCGTCGCATATCCGTGACGCGGTCGTGCACTGCATACCCCTGAAGTATGGGGAGACCACAGACATATCGCCGGACATGAGGCTCACGCTTCAGAACGCGGGTCACATTCTTGGGTCGTCGATAGCCCACTTCCACGTCGGCGACGGTCTGTACAACATCGCATTCACTGGGGACATCAAGTATGAGAGATCGTGGCTGTTCAACGCGTCCGTCAACAAGTTCCCCAGACTCGAGACGCTGGTCATCGAGTCCACGTACGGGGGATACCGTGACATGCAGCCTAGCAGACAGGAAGCATCCAACCAGATCAAAGAGGTCGTGAGGACTACGCTGGGACGCGGCGGAAAGGTGCTGGTCCCCGTCTTCGCGGTCGGGCGTTCACAAGAGGTGATGCTGGTCCTCGAGGAGCAGATGAGAAACCACAAGATCCACACCGTCCCGATCTACCTCGATGGGATGATCTGGGAGGCTACAGCGATCCACACCGCTTATCCTGAATATCTCAACAGCCAGTTGAGAACACAGATATTCCAGATGGGGGAGAACCCGTTCCTGTCGGAGATATTCAAGAGGGTTGACAGCCCGGACATGAGGGAGCGCATCTGCAACGACCCGGAACCCTGCATCGTCCTGGCCACGAGCGGCATGATGAGCGGCGGCCCCGTCATGGAGTACTTCAAATCATGGTGTGACAACGCCAACAACACCATCGTGTTCGTCGGCTTCCAGGCAGATGGCACCATGGGAAGGAAGATACAGAAGGGTTGGAGTGACATAACCTTCAACCAGAAAGGCAAGCCGCTAACGCTCCACATGAAGATGGACACGGAGACCGTCGACGGGTTCTCTGGACACTCAGACCGCCGCCAGCTGGTCAACTACATAAGCACTCTCGAACCGCGCCCTGACAGAATCATAATCGGCCACGGTGAAGAGCACAAGTGCGCCGATCTCGCTAGCACTTTGTACAAGAAGTTCGGGATCGAGACTCGGGCTCCCATGAACCTGGAGACGATAAGGCTGAGATGATCGGTCGGCTATCTTATGCTCAGTTCTGGAGCTCGTCTCCCGAGCAGAACGACACGGCTGTCCTCTCGTTCCTTCAGAATCTCCATTGACAACTTATCGCCAAGCCTGCCGGAGAACTCCCTTACTACGGCGTGGGATGGCATGTTGTCCATCCTCATCCGTGTCCTGGAATCCCCCACGAATACGTACCCCTTCGGTTCTACGAAGAGCGGATCCGCGAGTTCATCGAGCTCGGCGTACTCATCCTCCCAACCCAGGTTCCAGTCCGCCACCAGGGTATGGCGGATCACAGTCCTTGTGTCCAGGGACGGGAGTATATCCAGAGTCTCCATCAGGTTGTCCCAGGCGTTCGGAGTCTGTGGCACACACAGCCTCTCGAATATCTCCCTGTTGGGAGCGGTGACAGAGACATACAACTGGGTCGGGAGGGCGTCTAGAGATGCTAGTGCCTTTGGGACAGAGCCATTCGTGACAAGGAACGTCGTCATACCCTTCCGCGTGCACAGTTCGATGAAGTCGCTCAGATACGGGTAGAGGGCAGGTTCCCCGGATAGAGATATCGCCACCTGGTCAGGGTTCCTGGCCTCCTCCCACAGGCTCGGGTCGCATCTGTCATCCCCCTTGAACCCGGATACGAGCACTCGCTGCTCTCGGATGCAGCCCTCGAGAAGCTCCTCGGGCTCGGGATAACGGACCCCTTCGAATCCGGTCATGCCGTGGAAACGCCAGCAGAACAAGCACCTGAAGTTGCATATGTTGACCGACGGGGTCATCTGAAGACATCTGTGCGAGGCAATTCCGTAGAACTCCTCTTTGTAGCACGCCCTTCCGTTGATGAGTTTCTGCCTCATCCAGTGGCAGAGCTTCACTGCTCCCGTACCACCAACGATCCGATACTGCTGCTTCTCCAGGTGCTCCATCGTACCAGCGTCAGTCATGAGCCACCTCCAGTCATCAGAAATCCGACAGCCTCTTCCGCCTCTTGGTCAACGCTTTTTCATTGCCTGAAACATACGGTTCGTGATTGCCAGTCCTTAGCTGACGCATTTCCGAGACGACGCTGTCGACGGTCTTCGAACCGGGGTCCTCGTGAAGAAGGAAGGCGACGTCCCCTTCGTCCAGGTCGGCGTCAACGCCGATCTTCACCAGCAGTTGCCTATCGCGTCTGCTGAGGGAGCGGAGATAGGGCAACATCGAGGTACGGACCTGCCTTGACGAGGAGTGGAAAATGGGTGCCAGTTTAGAGCACAATGCCGCCCGAGACGCCCTATTACCCTTGGATCGTGACATCATAATCAGATAGCCCGGGAAGTTGTACCTCGACGGAGTGTGCCGCCGCCCCTCGCGGCGCGACATCGCCACCCCGCATGTCATCATCTCCCTGGCGTACGTCCAGAGTCCGTAGTGCTGCAGCGACCTGGTTCTTCGAAGGTACACATCCGATCGGGACAACGCGTCGAAGGCTGCCGCCATTTCGGAAGGTGAGCGCAACTCCAGAGGTATGTTCTCATCTATCCAGAGTATCAGCTCGTCGGGAGTCTTGTCTATTCCAAACGTTGCGTTTCTCGCATCTCTGGCCGTTCTTGCGCCGAACATCTCTCTCAGGGCCGCGTCAAGCTCGACCTCCTGGTTGCGCTTGCCAAGGGCGTCGGCGTCGGCAGAGCCAATGACCTGCCTGCCTTCGACGAGCATCTGAAGGTCGTTTATCGCACCTCTCAAATCGCCTCCAGCGTTGATGGCTACGCGTTCCAGCACTTCTCGGTCGACGTCTACATCCTCCTCGCGGCACAACCTCTCTAGTACGGATTCTACTACGCGGCCGTCGAGCCGGCGGAACCAGACATTCTCGGCAAGGGTCTTCACGGCAGAGGCCTTCCTGGTGAGCGCATAGTAGTCATTGACGATGAGGATCATGGGTTGACTCGTCTCCCTGATCGTCTCGACGATCGCCCTCGCGCCTCCGTAATCCTCCCTCCCGAAGAGATTGTCGGCCTCATCCAACACTATCAGCTTTCTTCTTCCTTCTGCGGTCGTGAGGAACTCTCCATTGGGGGAGAAGGTCTCGCTGATAGCACCCAGGCCAGCTACACGCCGGATCGAGTCGGCGTTCCTGTGGTCCGAGGCATTCATCTCGATAACGTCCCAACCGAAGTCTCCGGCCAGAGCAAGAGCTGAGCTGGTCTTACCAGTTCCCGGCTCCCCTCGAAGCACGAGGGCTCTCCTCTTCGGGGGACCTTTCCTCCAAGCTTCGGCCCAGCGCCTCATCGCACGAATCGCGTCGTCGTTGCCAACGACGCCTGAGAGCGACACTGGTCGGTACTTCTCCGTCCATTCTTCGCGCATTTCCGTGTGAAGTATCGATTGTCCATATTATAACCTTCCACGGTTGGATGGAAATGCACATCAATGTAGGCTAGGCCACTGGAGAATAGCACACACATAGCAAAGTATTGCTGAACGATGTGGCACAATGTATTGTTTAGTAATCACCTAAACATCATTCGAGACGACGTAGTAGCTCGTATGGCTTCCCGCCGCGCCCCCGTCTGATATCCCTGAAGCATCTCCTTCCTCAGAAAGCGCTTCGGACTCCATGCCAGGCAGCGGATGCTTCGAATACTCTTCCTTCCGGTCGTCGATATCCATCGTCAGATAGATTGCCGTGACCTCGATACTCGAGTGACCCAGATTCTGTTGAAGTGTCCTCAAATCGATTCCGGATTTCAGTGCGTGGACAGCGTGAGTGTGGCGCAATACGTGGGGGTGGCGCTTGTCCCTGTCAAGATTGACTTCAGTGCCATAGTTGAAGATGAGACGTTCTATCTGGCGCCGCGAAAGCGGACCTCGCTTGTTAGATACGAAGAGTGGTTCTTTCCTGTTCTTGCGAGTACCCACGTAATCCCGTAGCATGGCACGGGTCCAAGAGTTCACAATGGGAACCTTGCGTCCCTCGCGATGTCTCTTGGCATGCTGTATCGTAATCTCGGCTGCGTCGAGATCCACGTCACCGATCGTCAACGCCGACAGCTCACCGACGCGGATGCCCGTCTCGTATAGCAGTTTAATCAAGAGCCTGTCGCGCATGCGTTTCGGGGTTTCGAGCAACGCCTTCAGCTCATCCTCTTTGAGATACTTCCTCACGGCAGATTCCCATCCCTGAGAGTTTCGGACGATTGTCCGACAATCAATCGGATTGTGCCTATTTAAAAATGTCGCATTTTCCGTCAAATCCGACCTGAGTCCCGTTGCGTCGCTTCTACCCTATCTAAAATCGGCAACAAATGTCCGATTTGTCGCCGTTTTCTCTTTGAAACCCTATGTTCGAGGACTATCCAGCATCGAAAGTGTGTCTGAGACATGATACGGATTAGCACGGGAGTCTGGAAATCTCCAAAATCCTGGGGGAGGATCTGTGTAAAACCATGTTTCGTTAGATTCTTCTCTCTATTGCCCCCTTGGGGGCAATGAGATTCATACGAATATATCTCATCGCGCACTAAATCATTGTGTACGCGTGTCCGCCTTCTTTAATCTACCTCTCACCTAGAATTGCGTCCGACAATGGCGGACGTCGTGACACACTATCACATGCCACGTGCTAATTGATAACATTCCACACAAGAAATGCCTCCGGGCTCAAAAAGGGATGAAGATCATCAACAGAAGCATAGTCTACGTAACCAAGATGATACGTGAAGAATGGCAAATTTCGCCTAGGGCCAGACAGATATATATAAACATATTACATATTACTCGAGCGATAATTATGCAGAGTACCTGAAGCTGTCAATGAACGGAGTATCTAGCAGTTTCAGCGGCCGAAGGCAATTTATCCGACACATATAGTATTCACGGTACCACCTCCTCATACAATATTTGTCCACCTCCCACATAGACAACGAGCTTTCTCCCTTTGAAAAAGGGCAAATCTAGAGGACACCTGAAAGGGGAAATCGCTTGATTCTACAGTATTCAGAGACTAGGAGAAGCCAATGTATAGCCATAGACCGGAGAGATTATCAGTGGAGTTCCAGGGGGTGAGAAACGCGCTATTGACAGCAGGAGTGAATGAACGGGATAGTGAGCGCAGATTAGTGCAGAAGAAGAGAGGTCCGCAACAGAGCTGGACCGTAGTGGCTACATCGGAAAGCGCGATGGAATAGGCGGTTGCTCCGCAGAATAGATGGACAGATTGAGGCACATGGTCAATTCCGAACCAGGACACTGAGTGCCCTCAAAGCGGACGAATCGGACGATCGGGTTTGCGCGGTCTTCTCGACTCTGCGACCAGGCGACCATCGAATCAACCGTACATCGTTCCCTCCAATGATGGAACCGAATCGACTCGTTCAATCTCACAGGGTGCCCGACAACGAAAGAGAGTAAAACAGAGAATAGGGGGCGGATGCCCCCTAAGAAATTTATGGTGTTTACATCATGCCTGGGGGCATCCCACCCATTCCACCCATGCCTCCGCCCATTCCTCCGCCAGGTGGGCCTTGCATCTCGGATGGGCTCATCTTCTTCGACGCGATGACGTCGTCGATCCTGAGCACCATCGAAGCGACCTCGGTGGCGGATTCAATGGCTTGCCTCTTCACACGGAGCGGTTCGACAACGCTCGCCTTCATCATGTCTGAGACACGGTTCTGCGACACATCGACGCCGAAGACCTTGCCGATCTTCTTCATGTGATGGCTCTTCAGCTCGATGAGCACATTGATCGCGTCCATTCCTGCATTCTCGGCGAGCGTCCAGGGGATAATCTCGAGAGCCTCTGCGAAAGCCTCGATTGCGAGCTGCTCTCTGCCGCCTACGCTCTGCCCGTAGTCACGCAGCTTCAGTGCCACCTCGATCTCAGGGGCCCCTCCACCGGGAACGATAACTCCGTCCTCGATTACCACCGAGACGACCTTAAGGGCGTCGTGCAGGGCGCGCTCCGCCTCGTCAACGACATGCTCCGTACCGCCTCTCACCAGGATCGAAACGGCCTTAGGGTTCCTACATCCAGTGACGAAGGTCATGTCGGAATCGCCGATCTTGACTTCCGCCACCTCGCCAGCCTTGCCGAGTTCCTTCGGGCTGAGGTCGTCGAGGTTGGTGACGACCTTGCCGCTGGTGGCCTTCGCGAGCTTCTCCATGTCAGATCTCTTCACCCGGCGAACGGCATACAGCCCCGCCTTCGCGAGGTAGTGCTGCGCGAGGTCGTCGATCCCCTTCTCGCACATTATGACCGTGGCGCCGGACTTCATGACCTTGTCGACCATCGCCCGGAGAGTGTTCTCCTCCTCGTCGAGGAACTTCTGCATCTGCGTCGGATCCCTTATCTGGATCTTCGCCTCGACCTCGGTCTTCTTGATCTCGATAGCGGAGTCGACCAACGCGATCTTCGCGTTCTTCACGGACTTAGGCATCCTTGGGTGGACACGCTCCTTGTCCAGAACCAAGCCCTTGATGAGCTCAGTGTCCGAGACGGACCCGCCATGCTTCTTCTCAACCTGAACGTTGTCGATGTCGGCCACATACTTCTCGCCGGACTTCTCAGCAATCAATGAGACCGCCTCCACCGCGACGGACGAGAGGGTATCCTTCTCGCTACCGACGCTCTTGCCTGTCATCGCGGTCATCGCGACAAGCCTCAGCGTCTTCTTGTCCATCGGGGACACCTTGACGCCCATCCTCTTGAGAACCTTGACGGCCTCCTGGGATGCAAGCCTGAACCCGTTCGAGATCACGGTCGGATGGACGTTCTGCTCGATCAAGGATTCGGACTTCTTGAGCAGTTCCCCGGCGATGACGACTGCCGATGTCGTGCCGTCTCCGCACTCGTTGTCCTGAGTCTTGGAGATCTCGACGACCATCTTCGCAGCCGGATGCTCGATGTCCAGCTCCTTCAGGATGGTCGCGCCGTCATTAGTTATCACTATATCACCCATCCCGTCCACGAGCATCTTATCCATTCCCTTCGGACCCAGGGTGCTTCTAACGGCGTCCGCCACTGCCCTCGCAGCCATTATGTTGTTCGTATGTGCTGTCCGGCCCTTGGTGGATTCCGTGCCTTCTTTCAGTATAATTATGGGTTGGTTTCCCATCATGTTCATATGCCTCCAGATTCTCAAGTATGATAGAGCTTCTATATAACATGTGCGCATTAGAACGCGTCGATAAGGTCGATGCCGCGGATGCGGCACTCCTCTCTGAGCACCGATGCAGCGCCCGGATGGATCCTTCTCGTTCCATCGAAGGGTTCCATGAGCTCGGAGCTGACGACCGAGGCCTCTAGCCGTTTCTTCGCGATGGGCTTCGGGTTCCATCCGTCCCACATGATCCGCCTCACACCAGAGAGGTCGGCTAGCTCCACGAGCCGGCGAAGCGACGGTTCGTCATCGGATATAGCTGGGATGATCGGTGCCGCCATCAGATACACGTCGATTCCTGAATCAGCCAACTTCCTCAGAGCCTCGAACCGCAGCTTGGGCGGAGGAGCTCCGGGCTCGATGACAGAGGATGCTCTCTCGTCGATTGTGCCGACGCTCAGTCCCACCTCCACGTCTGGCCATTCCGACAGGATATCGATGTCCCTCAGGACGAGGTTCGATTTTGTCAATATGCTGGTTCGCGCCTCGGACCGCTTGAGGATTGACAGACACCCTCTCGTGAGTTTGTGCCTCGCCTCCAACGGTTGATATGGATCCGTCACCGTCCCGACCCCGTAAACGCCCTCACACCTGCGCGAGAGCTCCCTTCTCAGCCTCTGGACAATGTTCACCCTGACCTCGACTATGGAGCCCCACGGCGACCTCGCATCGAACCGGGTGACGTCCTGGGCATAGCAGTAGGCACATGCATGACTGCAACCTCGGTATGGGTTAACCGCCCAGTCCAGCCCTGGAAGACGGGATGGCGAGGCGGCCGTCGAGCATTGCACCAGCCTGACATCCATGTGGTCAGCCCCGGAAATCCTCGATACGTCTCTGATAGAGAGCGTCCTTCAGCACGGCGCTGCTCTTGATCCATCTTGACATCGGAATATCCATCATCGCGGAGGTGTGCGTGAGGGCGTCATTCAAAGTGGAGAACCTGTGCGGTGGGCTCCTGAGAGCCGCACGGACGTTCTCCCTCACATTCCACACGCCTACGGGAAGGATGTAGCCGGGATGTGCCTCCCGCATGATACACACACCGGCCTGCCGCCTCTCGCGAGCCAGCAACTCGTTCACTGCCAGCCTTGCCGCGTAGTAGCACCCTCCGATGCTTGCGTAAGTCCTCCTTCCATCGAAGAACTCGTGGTCGGACATGATGGCTATCCTGTCGTTGTGCGGGTTCCACACGGTCTTCGGATACCAAGCTTCGATTAGCTCGTAACGCCAGGAAGTAGGCAACATGAGAACGGCCCACCGGTTGTCCAGGCTCTGTGTCTCGTACACCCTGTACTCATCTATGAAGGGGTGAGTTCTTGTGGCATCCAGGAGATGCAGGCCGAGCTGACTGTCGACAGCGGTTATGCTCCATCGTGTGGGGACGAACCTGCGCCGCCGTTCCAAGCCGAAGGCGCCGACGCTGAACGCCCTCTGGATCTGGGACACCAGCGCACCGTCAGAGTATAGGTCGACGACCGCGTCCTTGGCGAGGAGGTCGCCGTCGAAGAACGCCTTCTCGAGCCTCCTGTCGAATCTACAGTTGGACATGTTGAACCTTTCGAGAGGAGCCGATGGGCCGAACGGCTGGACATCGTCGTCGACCGTGAGCCTGCCGACAGGTTTCTTCCGGAACTCAGCGTCGACCTCGGGGGGCTTGCGGGCCAAGGCCAGCTCCCTCGTCCGTGTCACGAGCCGGCTCGTGCTGTCGACGTCCTGGACGTCCACCCAGTGCATTCCCCTAACGAGGTTCGACCGGAAGTCGATGACATCCTCTATGGAGAGGCCGGCCCATCGTTCGGGGGTATCCAGCAGGGATGTGTCGCCCTGGTACGGCGGAATCATCGGGCCTACTGCAACCTTGGGATATCCAGTGCGGCCCACGAAAACGCTCGGAGGGGAGTTCCCCTCGAGTTCCAATCCGTAGATGCGGTCCCGCGCTCTCGTCGCCGAGTAATAGCGAGCAAGGACACTGCATTTGCTCTTTCCACAGAGCATCTTGGAGCCTTTGCAGTAGACACATCGGGACGATTTCACCCTGACATCGTCGCTCGACAGGACATCCTCGAACAGAACAGGATCGTCCACCATAGCCGAAGATCGGCCGAAGCTGGATAGGTCCATCCTGGAAGTCCATCGCATAGGAGATAGATAAGTCGCTCGCACAGCGGACCGAAAGTGCGCATCTTCTTGAACACCAGGTCAAAGTAGATATACGCCAGAAGTACTCACCAAGGACTGCTACTGCCGGGCGGTCCTGGAGGGGTATCGACAAGCATGATGGAGGCAATCGTATCGCTTCGTGAGCCCGAG
>JAEHCN010000090.1 GCA_020696395.1 Thermoplasmata archaeon
AACTTTGGAAACGACTATGAGTTGCTCTTCACAATCAAACGAGAGGCCGAAACCGACATGGCGAATCTGGCATCCAAGATTGGATGCCCTCTTACAGTCATCGGTAAGGTCACTAGCGGAGAAGAGAACATCCTTATCGACGACGGCAAGAGGGAGAAGCTGGAGAACTTGGGTTATGAGCACTTCAGAACCCGCCAATCATGAGGCAAGATTTTGGGAAGCGGAAGGGGCGCGGATAAGATGCCTGCTCTGTCCCCACAATTGCCTGATCGCGACAGGAAAACGTGGACTGTGTGGAGTAAGGGAGAACAGGGGCGGCAAGCTCTACTCTCTGATATTCGGCTTAGCATCGTCGATACACCCCGATCCAATCGAGAAGAAGCCCCTCTTCCATTTTCTTCCAGGGACGACTGCTGTATCCCTCGGCTCCGTCGGCTGCAACCTGAAATGTCGTCATTGTCAGAATCATTCCATCTCAAGGGCCTCTCCGTCAGAGTTCTCTCTCACTAAGGTGTCCCCGGGGGATGTCGTCCGACACGCGAAGTCATGGAGCGCCGAGTCGGTTTCGTGGACGTACAATGAACCTACGATTTGGCACGAATTCACCACTCATGCGTCACGTGTCGCCCACGAAGCTGGCCTCAGGACTAGCTATGTGACCAATGGATACATCAGCGAGCCTCCTCTGACGGAACTCAAGGGTGTGATTGACGCCATGAACGTCGACGTCAAGTCGTTCAGAGAAGAGTTCTATCGCGATGTCTGCGGAGGCCACCTCGCGCCAGTGCTGAAGACGTGCGAGCGGGTTGCCGAGTTAGGGATTCACCTCGAGTTGACCTATCTAATCATTCCGAGCTACAACGACTCCATCGAGGAGTTGGGAGACTTCGTTAACTGGGTGAGGGACAGCCTCCGAACGGACGTCCCCGTGCATTTCTCGGCCTTTCATCCCGACTACAGAATGACAGGGATGCCGAGAACTCCGATGAAGACTCTGGACCTTGCCTTTGACGTCGCGAGAAAAGCCGGTCTTGAATTCGTGTATATCGGGAATGTCCATTCCGGCGATCGCGACGACACATTCTGCCCCGCGTGCGGGGCACTTGTGATTGAGAGGGACGGGTTCTCAGTTTTGATGAGAGCTCTCGATGGTGACCGATGTAGTGCGTGTGGTCGCTCTCTGAACATGATGCCCTAGGAAGGCTCCGCCCGTGCGGTTGCTCAGTTATGCGATGTCACCCAGATCGAAGTCCTTCAGAATCCGAACAGGAGGAACAAGAGATTGCCAGCGACGGTCGCCAGGACGAGCCCGGCGAATATCGGTACTATGAATGGTATCTTCGGGGTGACCCACACCCTCGATCTACCGTATTCCCTCAGCTTCAACAGCTCTTCCGATGTATCCTCATCTGCTCTGGGGCGCGTATAGATTCTGTGCTTCCCGTCTTCGACCCGCTCCATGAGCCAGATGAACCCAGGCGCCTCCGTACCTGAATCGATAGTGTAGCCGAGGAGCATCTGGGGGAACTTGATATCGCGGGATGACAGGTTGCGTGCGAGGAACCCAAGTGGTAGGAACAGGACGAGGATCGCCGCGTCTATCAGCACAGCGAATGCAAATGGGAACAGCACGCTTGCAGTCGGGTCGGGTGGAATGATGAGGGGAAGATCGCCTACGGCTGGGACGAACGGAAAGACAATCGACAGTGCGATCAACGCCTTCGCGTCCGCTCCGCCCTTGATGATGTCCAAGGCGTACATTGCCACGAACACCATCATCATCATCGGGATTGCGAGAAGATGTTGGAAGTAAGGGTCATTGGCCCACAAAGCCCCCAGAGCTCCCACGGAGATCAACGCTACAGCGTACTTGACGACGGGCGCAATCCTGGCCAGTGCTGAGTCGCCTTCGGTGTCAAGATACACATCCGACAGGATTGCGACGATTGGCACGAGGATGAGCGCAAACTCCGATCGTTCTCCGTCCATCTTCATTCTCAGCAAGATGAGGGCGATTCCTAGCAGGGAAAGAAATATCCAGAATCGGTTGGGTACTTGTCTTGTTCGGATATCCAGAAGTGAAGCGCATCCCAGAGTCGCTGCGGCCCCGAGAAGCGCGATGATGCTGATGGCCTCCGACTGATCCACATGGAATGATTAGAGTCGCCGTACTTAATCCATTCGAGGATGTGAGCGTGCGGTCGTCAATCGCATAGGTCCAGCCCCAAATCTTCGGCGAAGGCTTCTGCCTCCCTGTACTCTGAGGATTTGAGGGGCCGGGAAATATCCGGGTGCTCGCGCGCTCTATGTGCGGGTCTGTATTGCGCCATGACATTCACTCTGACTCCGCTCAAATTGTCGGCAATCCAACTGAGAATGGGCTTGGTGCAGCAATCGATGTGACTGGGTAGTACAAGATGCCTGATGATTATCTCCGCATTCGACTTCGCGGTTTTGTGATTCCGTCTGATTGTGTCTGTGTAGTTCTCCACATTTGACAGACGCCTGGCGCAATCATCGTTGCCGTACTTGAAATCGGTGAGATACACGTCGATAACGCCTTCGAGCAGCCTCAGCGTTGGCTCGGTCAGGTACATGTTCGAATTCCATATCTGAGGGGTGCGTGCGCTGCACACCCTTAGGGTCTCGAGGATGAAGGAGATGTGAGAGGTGGGGTCGCCGCCGACCCAGTTGACATTCCTTGCCGAACCTCCCCATCTTCCCTCTGCCTGCGTACCCGTCTGAGAGGCTTTTCGCTCAATCACCTCGGCGAGGGTGACAGGTACCACACACATCCCCGAATCAGGTCGCGTGGATATGTCCCAGTTCTGACAGAAGACGCAGTCGAAAGTGCATCCCGAGAAGAATATCGTGTGAGACGGCACTAGATCTGGTTCCTCGCCCAAGTGCAGGAACTCGCTTGAAATTCGGGTTTCCGATACTCCACAATGGCCAACCTCTCCGTCGATTCTGTTCACTCCACATGCCCTCTCACATAAGGAGCATCTTCTGAGCATTCGACTTGCCAGTTCGATCTTAAGGTCAAGGAGAGAGGGTTCGCCATGGTCATCGGAGTGCCTCAATGCCTCTTCGTGGGCCGCCCAAAGGGTTGCTGTATCAGCATTCAAATCGACATCTGCGGTCTTGCGCTTCGATTCGAGATACCTGGGCTCCGAAGTGCCATCAAGAATGCGGTTATACCTGGCCAATGGGTCTTCGGACATCTTGGATCGTACTTGTCTCTGCGCATTTTTAATACTTTCACCTCCAGGCGCAATCCCCGACATGTGGAAGGTGGCATGCGACTTGATATCTCAGGATTCCAGAGAGATGATTTCAACATACGGCTCGGTCGCAGGATAAGTGGTGTCCAAAGGACAGAAGTCCCATGCGTTTATCTAACCTGACCACGGCACAGATCACCGCCAACCCCTATCGCTCGTGCGAAGATCCCAAGTCGCGTTCCAGAACCAGTCCGGTCGGCTCACGCCTACGCCGACCGCGCGCGTCGGTCGGCAAGCAACAAATAGGCAGATAATATAGCGGTTCAAGGTCTGATGCGAATATGCGTGTACGGAGCCGGGTCGCTCGGGAGTGCCATTGGCGGCATGCTTGCGGAACAGCACGATGTGGTCCTGATAGGACGAGCGGCAAATGTCGAAGCCATCCAGAAGGGCGGGTTGGAGCTCCGCGGCGTAATCCAGAAAAAGGTGGCGGCCGAAGCATACCCTAGCATAGATGGACTCGCTCCTCCTGACTTGATGCTTATCACGACAAAGTCGTACAACACGAGGGCAGTGGTAGAAGCGTGCAGAGGTTGGACAAAAGCCGATACTAAGGTCTTGACGCTCCAGAACGGGCTGGGTAACATCGAGACTCTCCGTGAATGGCTCGGACCGTCTGCCTTCGGCGGTGCCACCACCATGGGTGCATCTCTAGTGTCTCCTGGAATCGTTAAGATAGCGGGAGTTGGCAGAACGGTCATAGGTGCGGACATCGATAGGGAGTCCGCAGTCTGCATCTCTTCTATCTTCAGGAAAGCGGGTATGCCGTCCTCCGTTGCGACGGGGATAGACGGCGAGATATGGACAAAGACAATAGTGAACGCCTCCATCAACCCCCTCACCGCGGTATTGCGGGTTACGAACGGAGCATTGCTCGAAAGCAGGGCGACCTCCAGGCTCATGTCCGAGATATGCCTCGAGTGTGAGTCTGTGGCAAATGCGGCAGGGATCAGCCTGCCTGTGGCGTCCGTTTACAGGCGGGCACGGGCCGTGGCACGGGAAACCGGACCCAATCGGTCGAGCATGCTGAGGGATATCGAACTCGGTCGCAAGACCGAGATAGCGAACATAAACGGACACATATGCCTGGTCGGTGCGAGAGTCGGAGTGGCCACACCGTTGAACCGGGCCCTTGTTGCGATGGTGGAGAGTCTGGAGTCGCCTCCCGCAGAGAAAGGTTAATATCGTAACATTGTACTCATTGAATCCGGTGGCAAGATGGTAGATGTGAAAGAGCTGGCGGCAAATGCCAAGATACTAAGGAAGAAAGGCCTGAGTGTCCGCGACGTAGCGGATGAACTGCACCTTTCCATTGACACAGTCAATTACCTCGTGGAATACGGTCCGGAAGGCCTTCCCCCGTCCGACGTGAAGATAGGGTGGAGGTCGGTGGGAGTCTCTGGATATAGGATTGGACTTATGGCCGAGCTTATGGCCGACATAGCCCTCGAAGAACTGGGCAAGCAGGATCAGGACGCAGAAGTGGTTCTAGGAGTGTCAATAAACGGTGTACCGTTCGCCGCAAAGTTGTCCGAGGCTCTCGGCATCGACTTCGGTGTGTACAGACCTCATGCGGAGAGTCATAGCGGCGGTGCTTTCAGCTCGAACTACGCCTCGGTCGGCAACGGCAAGAAGATCATAATCGTGGATGACGTGCTGAGCACTGGTGCCACGATTAAGGGAGCGATAACCGACATCAAGGAAGTCGGTGGTGTGCCAGTCCTCACCCTCGTAGTGGTCAACAAGGGTAGTCTGAACGAGATTGATGGCGTACCACTAAGGGGGATCGTCAGGGCAAGGTCCATCGGAGGCACTATCCTCGGAGGCGGCGGAAAGAAGAGCTTTCCGTACAGTTGACCTCATTTCGCAGAGGCCTTCAGAGCTTCGATGACTGGCATGCTTTTGCCGAGTATCATGCGCTCTATCGCCCCACCGCCGGTGCTGATGTAGGAGAACCGTTCGCTCATGCCGAGCTGACTCGCCGCCGCACCGGAATGCCCTCCTCCGATGACGGAGTATGCTCCTGACGAGGTCATGGCTTCGAACAGCTCGCGCGTACCTGTTGCGAACCCATCCCGTTCATATACGCCTGGCGGGCCGGACAGGAACACCGTCTTCGATGGCGCGATGATATCCTTGAACTTGCTGATTGTCAC
>JAEHCN010000091.1 GCA_020696395.1 Thermoplasmata archaeon
GGGGGAGACCATCACCCCGATCGTAGGAGATGGGCACCTTGTGATCATAGTCTCGCACACCGGCGAGACTATGTCGTGCATACAGACAGCGAACATAGTCAGACGAGTCGGGGCAGAGGTCATAACCATCACCTCAGACGACCATTCGAAACTGGCGAGTGCGTCCAATCTCGTGATTCAGATTAAGCCGAAGGAGGACGAGGATCGAAAGCGGCTCGCGCCGCTAGGTACACTGTTCGAGACCGCCACACTCGTCTACTTCGATGGCATAGTGGCACAGATCATGAACGAACTCGGCCAGAGCGAGGGGTCGATGCGCAAACGCCATGCGATATGGGTGTGAGAGGAGGTCAGGAGTCCTCCGATTCGCCCCCTTCCTGGTTGTCATCGAGGGGGGGCGCCTTGCTCCTTATCCTACGTGCGACCAATATCAGAGAGATCACAACAACGACTCCACACACGATGACGAAGGCGACGATATACTCCTGAATCCAGTCTCTTACACTGCCGATGAATCCGGATTCATTGATACCCATCGTCGAGCCATGAGACACCATGGTCGTGCGGTTGTCCACCGGAAGTATGGAGTGCAGCGTCATTCCTGCGCCCGTCGTGAAGTAGGATGAATTGACAAGTGCGGTTGTATTGGAGACCTCCACGCCCGTCATCGCTTCGGTCTCCCAGAAGTAGAAGGCTTGAACGATACCGCCTTCCTTTGCGAATCTGGCTTTCTGAACCAAGTCCGAAGTCTCCCTGAACTCGTGGGAGTAATTCTCCTCTAGCTCCCTTTCATCCACCGAGGCGGAGACCTCCGTCGTGGTGGTGCCGCTGATCGGTGAATCCTCCACCAACTGGAACATGTTGGTCGAACCTCCACCCTGGAGCATCTGCTCGAGCACAACACCACCAACATCTAGGTACTCGTTCAGCTCCAACGTGAAATTCATCCTCATCTGCGTTTTGCCGTCTATGACATAGATACCACCGGGGCATTCGCAATCCACCGGCTCCTCAGAAAGGAAGAACCAGAACGATAGCACCGCCCAATCGGGGATCGCGAGGGTTTCGTTCTCGCCAACGGCATAGGCGTGAACGGAGGATTTCATGCCGACGACGACATACTGGCCATACAGACTGCTGTCGCCCCGGTCGAACGTCGAGAGGTTCCAGTTCACATGGTTCGAATCAAGGAAGATGGTGAACTCGGCCTCCGGTGGGTCGAATATACCGTCCCCGTCCGTATCGTTGAAAAGGTACATCCTGGGGCAACTCACCTCGAATGTCGGGCTGAAGGGATCAACCTCATGCTTGAATATGACTCTGGGCCAGTCACGAGTGATGGCCACGCTGAAATTCCCCGAGAGTAGGTGAACCTTGGTGTCATCTAGGCTGACGAAGAGTTCATACTCCTCAGAGGCAGCACCGCTGGAGACCATGGTCGAGGCAATCAGCATGGCTAGGCCAAGCGATGCAGCGAGAATCCTCTCAAGGGCTGCAACAGCCACTTTCTCCCTCAGGTAACCACAAGGCGCACAGGGAGAAAAAGTTTTTCAGACGGGGCCGGAGCTATCGGCGGGCATACCAGGTAGGACAATACCTTCAGCCCTGCACTTTCGCCCTGAGCCGTCTCAACTTCGGCCCCCCTTCAGAGACGAGCGCAAACGGCACCTCGGTGTATCCACCCTCTAAGAGTTTGAAAGCCTTGACCTCCCTGTTGACGGGATCGACGACAAGGGCAGAATGATAAGGCTGGTCGAACAGAGTCCTCTGGGTGCGCAGGTCGATCCTCGAGAGGAAACACGTGTGTCCAGGATGGGAATGGTACCATCCGACTACGATGTAGTCGAATCCCGCACCATCGAGCTCCTTGAAGAGTCCTGGCATCGCGTCCGGGTCGAACCTGACCTTGGCCTGCGTGTTCTCCAAGTCGGTCGTTCCGACGTTCACAACTACGGCATACGCTTTTCCTCTCCATCTTCTCACCTCGCCCAGCAGCAGTCCCATGACCTCCAAACGGTCCGGAGCGGCCTTGGTCGCCTGGCGGCGTATCCTGCTCTCCGCCAGTGTCGAGATGTACAGGTCGAAAGCCTCCCCGGACCTTGACTTCTCCTCGTACAGACCCGTCGACTCCTCGGAGAGCCAATCATGCGGGCAGGGATCCGAAGGTGGAGCGCGCTCATTGACTTCCCTCTTGACCTCGCCGACAACCTTAGGCCTGGCCATTCATCTCACCGATTATCCTGATGCGCCTGTCGGACTGGTTGACCGATACGGGAGGAGTGTACGCGTTGCGGTTGAAATATCCGGCCGCTCTCGTGCATGTATCGCTGCCAAAAGGATTCCCGGGGTTCGGGTTCACAAGGAGCCACTCGATCCCTCTCACGAAAGCGAGAAGCGTAGAACTGAAGGCCCAGTTCTCAAGGAGCTTCGTGCATACGTAGCCGCCGTCCTCAGGTGGCATTATGTTCGGATGGAAGATCGCCGTGCGCCACTTGACGATGGGCTTCTCTGCGGGGTATTCATCAGTGATCAGGACCGCCATCCGATGGACGAACCGATGGACAACCTTTCCATCCTCCCAAGACGGGCCGGGTACACGCAAGAACGTCACGTTGATGAGTATCGGGAATGACGAAAGTGATGAGTCCGACACAGATATATGATGTCTCAGCTCCCGCTGACATATCTCGACTTCGTTCTTGAGCCTGATTCGCAGAACATCCTTTGGGAGAGGCATCTTCACTATCCGCCCTCTGGGTCGGGTATGAGCTCCAGCGTGTCGTCCTCCCTGACTCCCGCATCCCTCAGAGCGGTGCTGCCTCTGAGCACCTTCTTCCCTTTACGAACCACGTAGGCGCCCATATCCTTGCTCCAGAAGGTGGCCGCACTCTCGATTATCTCGTCGACCGTGTTATCCTGATCCAGCTCCATCTCGACCGTTGCACCTGTCTCGGCGTTCTTGACCTTGATTCTGTAAGGCAGAAAACCACCATCATCTGGACCGGTGAGACGGCCTTAATCCTTTCGCTTACGTGTAGTCGCTCATCGGACGTGAACGGGGCACGAAGGATCGAGGGATATCTCGAGCTCCTCTGAGATGTTGAGCCGTCCATCGTAATAGAACGCATTCGAAAGCAACAGATCCTCCCGACCGGACGCGAACTTCAACGCCTCGCGGACCATGACTGCGGAGATCACGCTCGTCGTCGTTATCTCTGCGGCCAACCTTGGCTCGTGGAAGACCACATCCGCACCTGTGCAACTGAATCGAATCCCTGCGACCCGCGCATGCGAGCTGTTCATTCCACACTGAAGGCACGGGCCCTCAGGAGGACGCCCGATTATCACCTTACCTAACAGACCATCCATTCCGCCATCGATATACGGTTTGCTCGCGTGGTACGAGTTAGAGTTCACGTGCATCCTCGCGACTATGTTGTCTAGACATCCGAGGACGATATCATGTCGGGCGAAGATGTCAGATGGGGCGCGCTCCACCGGCTCAGTCACAACCTCTGCCTCGAGCCCTTCTCCGATGCGTTCCATGCCCCTTGCGAGCGCTTCCGCCTTGAACCTCCGACCCTCCGAATCTTCAGTGGTGAAGAACAGGCATCGATTCAGGTTCGACCCCACTACGCGATCCATATCCACAATCGTCACCTTACGAAATCCGGACAGAGCCAGGTTCTTGCCCACCTCGTTCCCCAGGGCTCCGGCTCCCACCATAAGCACTCTCGTCCCGAATATCGCGTCAACGTCCAGCCACTCGATTCGTCGAGATCTGTCGAACCTATCCTCGTCCATCCTGCCGGGGCGGATGACTCCCTCCATGGGAGGGGAACGAACGAAGGGGCACAAATACCTTCAGCTAGTCCCAGACCAGCTTGCCGTCGACCATCAGGAGTTTCTCCTTCACACGGTCCTTTCCGATGACAGCTATAGTCGGTGACTTGACGAGACCGTCCAGATGGATCAGCGCATCAGCGTCTCCATCGTAGTTGCTGCCGACAGCGAAATGGCACGTGCCGTACACCTTCTCGTCCTCGAGCATGTTGGCGACTATCCGTGCCTTCCTGTTGAGGCCGATCCCGAGCTCCCCTATCGCGCTCGCGTTCCTCTCGTACTTCCTGGCTACGGAGGCTTTGAGCTCTCCCTTGGCAGCCATCTTTCTCGAATTGCGCTCGCCCAGTCGTATGGACTTTCTGAGAAGGTCTGCTTCGGATGAGCCGCTAATCCTCTTGGTGAACCCGTCCTTGACATCGACCATGATCGGTCGGCGAATCACGATCTCTCCGTCGTGGAGGGCGATCGAGCCGTCGAACGCAATCGTCCCATCAGTCGATCCGAGAGCGGGGGATATGTACACCTCTCCTGAGGGAAGGTTTCCAGCGCTCCCAGGCTTCCTGAAATCGCCGTCGTCGACCTTTGGCATCCTACCTCTGGCGCCGATAGTTATGTCCGTGCCGGAAGGGGCAGTCACCCGGATAGCGTAGGAGTTCCTGAGCGCCTTAGAGACACGTCTGCAATCGGCCCTGAGCACACTGTAGTCTATCGGGACCGCCCTGGCGAAGCTGTCGGGAGTGATTCCGGGGGACCAGAAAGCCCGCATCCGGCCTTCGCCATAGAGCATATCGAACAGGCTGTCGTAGCTCCTCCTCCCCTTGTACCCGTGTTTGAGTCCATGCCGGTCCAGGCCCATGCGGTCCTTGCTTATCGACACTGTCACCTGTGGCTCCGCAGATAGGGCCTTCATCACCTCTTCTTCTGTGTAATCGAACTGGCCTTTCTCCTTCTGGAACGCCAGAACGGGTATGGCTTTCGATTCCAGGGCCGCATCAAACAGAGCCATCGCAACGTCGCGGGTGCCAGGGTTAGGGTTGGAGATGATCAGAAAACGATCGTTGCGCTTGATGGCGAGAACATCATTCATCGCGGCTCGGGCAGCCTTCACCAATGAACGAGAATACGACTTCCCGCTTCCGAAGCTGACAGACTCGGGCATGCTCATGTAAAGCCATTCGTTACTCTTAAGCATTGAGCCCTGGCCGACAATGGGAACGGGTTGCTGACGGGAGAGTGCGGCGGACGGTTCTACCTGTCGAGGTGGTCCGTCGGCACGACGGATCCAATCATCTCCTTGTCGTACTTTGACAGGAGCGACAGGACCTCCTTCTTCGCGTCGCCTTCGACTGGGGCGCACCTGTGCTCGGATATGAGGCGCCTAGCCTCCTCCCTTGCGGCCAGCCGCATGGGTTCTTCCGAGCTTCCAGCCGCAGAAGTCATCATCGCAATCTTCGGCAGCGTATTCTCGCTTCTGAAGTGTGTCAGAGTGTGAGAATCCTTCATGAAATACCCGCCGGGGCCAACCCGCGCTATGGCGTCGAAGGCCATGGTGGCCTCGTTGACGTCTATTCC
>JAEHCN010000092.1 GCA_020696395.1 Thermoplasmata archaeon
CCAGGTGGACCTCATGATATGGGATATCTTAGGTCAGCGTACCAACAGCACGTTGCACTCGGCCTACTATAGGGGCGCGGTCGGTGCGCTGATAGTCTGCGACTGCACCCGCCCCGAGACGGTGGCATCCCTGTCCTCGTGGGCCGACGGTTTCGTGTCGGTCGTGGGGGACATGCCGATGATGATACTCGCCAACAAGTGCGACCTGGAGAAGGTGGTCTCGATGACCGAGCTGAAGTCGTTCTGCGACTCCATAGGCTCGAAGTTGATTGAGACGAGCGCGAAGACGGGCGCGAACGTGGAGAAGACGTTCGCACAGATCGCGAGCAGGATGGTGGAGGGCACCGAGTGAGGACGATCCCCTTCTTCGTTATGCCGGGGGTCGCGCTGTCCCACCTGCGAGAGGAACTCGAGATAACCGAGGGGGACCACAGGGCTAAGCTGATGCTCTACCGGTACGGTCAGCGATGCGGGAGGGCACTCGTGGACAGCTACGGGCTCGAATGCTCGGGCCTGAACGAGGTGAAATCGATCATTGGCCCCGTCTGGATGGAGGCCGGCCTCAGCAGGATAAGGGTCGAAGCCTCCGAGGCGACTGAGATGATGGTCAACCTCGAGGATTCCATCGAGGCGAAGGAGGGCAACACCTGCGACTTCGCGCGCGGGTATCTTTCCGGCATCACCTCCGAGCTGACGGGCAAGCGGCTCGAGGTCGACGAGATCGAGTGCGCCAGCAGAGGCTACCTGTCATGCGTCCTCCAGGTGTATGAGGTGGTCGACAACCTCAAACCCGGTCGGCACCGTGAGCTGGAGACCGCACGCAAGTACACCCTCGAATCAGGCTACTCCTACCTCATCAAGGAGGAGATTCCCGACCAGTCGTACGACATCTTCGCCGATGCGGCGAAGCACGGGGTCCCGAGCCTGTGCGTCACGAGGGAATATCCTGAGAAGGTGAAGGAGACGCACAACCTGGCAGGTACGCCGTTCCTGTGGCTCTCTATGGACCAGGAGAAGAGCTACTCCCGGGACCCGTCAAACTTGGCCCTCATCTATTCGGACATCAAGACGTTCATAACCGAGAACCCGGGATGCGTCGTCATGCTATCCGGGCTCGAGTATCTGACCTCGCAGAACGGCTTCACGAAGGTTCTGAAGCTGCTTCAGCACGTCAACGACAAGATCGCGGTCACGGATTCCACCCTGCTCGTGCCGATCAGCCCCCTGACGCTGCTCGAGAAGGACCTGAAGATGCTGGAGAAGGAGCTCCGCACCTTCTGAGGCGACGAAGCTGGAGGCTGTGGTCGTGAAGTACGGTCTCGTCATCTGCCCTTCCTGTGGCAAGGCACGAGGCGTTGAGGCCGCGAAGAAGACGAGCACTTGCCCCTGCGGCCGTCAGGGGAGGCTGTTCAAGTCGCAGATGAAGTTCCGGACCGACTCCCCCCTCGAGCTTGCCGAGATGGTCGCCCAGGCCAACCTGCAGCTAGCGGGCGGCAAGAAGTTCAGGCGTCCACGTTCCTCCAAGGAGGCCAAGAGCCCTCTCGCGAGGGTGGCGAAGAGCGCGAAGGGCCTGCGCGACCCGGCCGAGGTGGCGGAGGCTGTGGTCAGGGGCCTCACTGAGGAGCTGGGGGATTTTTCGATCGAGGACCTTCGGCAGGTGCTGCTGCTACTCGGAAAGGGCTCGCCGGACGAGATGATTTCCCGTCTGGTGGGCAGCAACCTGGTGTTCGAGGTCGGCGAGGGGAGATATCGGTCCATCTGAAATCGTCGTTCATCGTCCCCTGGCGTCCCTCTTGCTCCTTTGGGACAGGTGCTTCGCGTCCTGGATCAAGACCGGCAGTGAGAGCCTGTGTATCTTGACGTATCCGTAGACTACGACGGCATAGGCTGCCCCGAGTCCGATAAGGTTCAGTGGAGGTTCGAAGACGTCGAACATGAAGAACGGGACCATCAGCATGTTGTAGCCGATGTGTATCAGGAGCGCCTCGGCGAAATATGGTTTGATTTCGCCCCTCGCCACGCCTATGCCTATGAATGTGGTGGTCGCCCCGTGGAGAAGCACGAACTGAAGCCCGAGCAGACAGTACGCAGCCATGTCCACCGCCGTCGGATCCTCGATCCCCATCGCGCTGGCGAATACGGTGGCGAAAGTGAAGGTCGCTGATATCCCGAGGCCGAAGGAGAGTCCGTAGAACGCGGTGTCGATCTTCCTCTGGAACTTGGGGAAGTTCAGTATCATCAGCTTCATCGACTCCTCCATGATGGCGAAGCCGACGATCAGTGCAATCATCGTCTCGGTTGTGGAGGACGCCCTGCCCCATTCCTCGAAGGCGAACAACACCATGCCTAGCACGATGCCGAGGGCGAAGAACGCGAAGATCTTGCGGTCGTCGAAGAATGGTTTCTTGACGTTGGGGAAGGTGTAGTCCCTGAGGGTGTAGAACATCAGCCCCATCGCCGGGGCGAACCCCGCAATCGCACTGACTATCATCACGGCGTCTGCCATTGTATGTACTCTCTTGGTGGTTGGATGTCGTAAACGTTGATGATATGTTTATAGGGTTGGGTGAGAGTCATTCGATAGAGGATCGATATGGCGAAATGTTCCAGGTGCGGAAAGGAGATAGGAAGGGCGGAGGCATGCCCAGATTGCGGAGCCGATCCCAGTCGAGGCATTGTGGACAAGGGGACCAGGAAGGTCGTCTGCGCTACGGGCGAGGCGCTTGAGATCGGCGTGAAGGCCACCGAGACGGTCGTCCGGGAGACGAAACCACTGTTCAAGTCTGCGGTGAGCCTCGGTAAGAGGGGCGTGTCGAAGGCGAAGAAGGAGACCCTCGGGGTGGCCAAGAAGCTGAAGGACGAGGAAGAGTGATCAGCCCTTGGTCCTCCGTCCAGTCCTAGGCGCCTTCTTTGCGGGCTGCAATCGCCCGGCCAGCTTGTCGAAGTAGTGCGCTACGACACATGCTTCCACACATTTCCCGCAGCGGACGCACTTGTCCTCCAGGATGACTATCCCGTAGTTCAATTCGATCGCGCCCTCGGGGCACGATTTCACGCATATGCCACACTTGGTGCACATGCCTGCCCTGAGCACTGCCCGGGCGCCGTCGGAGAACAGTTCGGATGCGCTCTTCGGGGTCTGCGCCACCGCTGTTATCTGCCCACCGGCGAAGACCCTCAGCCGGTCGTCGCCGCGGTCGGCCATGGCCACTCCGAACTCCTCGGTGTGCCTCGCCTCGCCGACGACCTTGAGCATCTCGCAGACCTGCTCCAGGTCTGTAGGCGACTCGGTCGATAGCACCGCCTCGACGGAGTAGCCGCCGGCCGTGCAGGGGCTCACACCCTTCAGCACCTTGAGATCCAGCGTGTCGCTCCTGACCGGTGTGACGGTTATGCCGAGTCGGAGTGCGAGGTCCCTCATCTTTGGTGGCATAACCTTCCAGCGCCAGAAGCCGTAAGCGACGAACTCCTTCGGGAGGCCGTTCCCTCCTGCCCAATCGAGGAGCTTAGTCTGCCAGGCCCTTGCGAGGTCGGGCGAGACGCGCGCAATCTCCTCCGCCTCACTCGCCATCGCCGATGGGCACATCCAGCAGCCGACCCTCTCCAGGTCCTCGTCGTACAGCGGGTTGTACTTCAGCTTGCGCCAGATGATGTAGAGCCACACATCCAACCCCGTCCAGTCCCTTATGGGGTTGACTGTCGTCTGACCCGGGACGAAGGGATTCTCCTCGACCAGCTCGGTATGGCCTCTGGCGAACGATTCGAGCCGTCTGTTCCCCTCGACCGTGACGGTCCCCCTCGGGTACTTCTCCTCGATGAGCGCTGACACAGGCGCGAGCTTGCAGACCTTGCAGCACCACCTGAAGTCTTTGGCCGGCGGTCCGAATGCAGGCAAGTTCTGGTCGAACGCGCTTCCGGCATGTGCCTTCAGAACCCTGAAGCGCCTCTCGCCCGCCAGCTGGTCGACGTATTCGTTCGTGAGCGGATGCTCCAGACCGGTGTCTATGAACATCGCGGTGAATTCGTGTGTGATCGACTGGACCAGATCCAGCACGACCAAGCTGTCCTTGCCACCGCTGAAGGCCACCGTCAGAGGTCGTGGGTTCGACGCGATGACCTCCCTGAGCTCGTGCTCCGCCCTGGCCTTCTTAGCGACCAGGTGGGGCAGGTTCGCTCTCACCAGGGCCTTCGTCCAGACCTTCCTCCTTCTAGGCGGGAGTGGTCCGACTTTGGCGAACTCCCGGATCTTCACCCCCTTCTCGGCGCGGCGGAGCGATGACGCATCTACCTTGGCGGAGCCACAACCAATGAACATCCCCATCTGGACGACGACCTCGTCGCCGGCTCTGATCCCGTCGTCGAACGAGTCTATCGCGCCGGGCGGGATGTACTTGCCCTTCATGTGCCCTTCGGCCTTCTTGAGGATGATCCGCTTGCGCGACCCCAGCGCCGCGAGCATCCTCGCCCCGTCCAGTCTGAGCACCAATTCGTGCTTCCTCTCGGCAAGGTCGTACCGCAGGAGGGCGATCCTCCGTCCGTCGACGATCACCTCGTCAGCTCTGTCCTCTCCTGAGGTCTTGTTCAGGACGACCACATCAGGGACGATCTGCTGCACGCCGTACTCTTTGAGGAAGAGGTATCTGAGCCTCTTCTTTGTCCCCTCAAGGGCAAGGCGGACATCGCCCGGGGGCGACAGAGGGACCTCGATTCCGGGCTCCCCGCACTTCCCGCAGCTCAGGCCTATGAGCGGGACACCACAACGGTCGCACCAGTGCAGTCTCGCTGAATCGGTTGAACGGCGCATCAGCTCCGAGCTATGACAACTGGGATAATAAGCTTCTTGCCCCGGGCTCAGCTCTTCTGACTGCCGCTGCGCCGTTCTCCGCAGAACGCCGGGTATCTGAGGTGGGATATGATACTCCCCTCCCAATCGAATATCTTCCCAGGGTTCATTATGTCGTTCGGGTCCAATGCCTTCTTGATCGCCCTCATGGCGTCTAGCGAGTCGGCTCTCTCCTTCTGCATGTAGGGTGCCTTCGTGATCGACACGCCGTGCTCCCCCGTGACGGTACCTCCGAGTTCGAGCACCTTGTCGTAAATCTGCCCGACCGCCCTCTCCCCGGCCTTCCAGCTCTCCTCGGAATACGGCTCGACGAGCATCTTGGTGTGCAGGTTACCGTCCGCGGCGTGGCCGTAGGTGCCGACTATCACGCCGTTCTCCTCGGCAATCCTCTGGAAAGCCCCGACCGCCTCTGGAATCCTGGAGATCGGGACGGACATGTCGTCGGCCAGCGCGACTGAGACATAATCCTCGCCGTACCTGCTGAGTGATGGAAGGATGGCCTTCCTTGCCTGTGTCCATCCGTTTATCTTCTTCTTGTCGG
>JAEHCN010000093.1 GCA_020696395.1 Thermoplasmata archaeon
GGGTCACACACTATCCGGACCACAGTCCTATCGAAACCGACGCCTGCCAGGGCTATCGTCGCAGCCACATTGATGTTCTGGGGGAAATGCTTCACAGCTTCCTTGGCCGATCCTTCGAAGACCTGCGATCTGACGCGTACCTCGGACGGTACGATTCCAATGGATCGCAGGTATTCGCTCTCCCCGAACGCCGAAGGAGGTTTCGTGGTTGTGAGGATGACCTCGTCGATGTCCTCCAGTCTGGCAGCAGACAGGGCGTCTATCCCTCCGACTGCCCCGCTGGGGACGTAGATCTTGCCACCCTTTCTCTCCGCCAGGCTGTATATGTCATTCTGGAATGATTCGTCATGAAGAACGCCAACGCTCATCATGAGCACGTCGACCCCTGCAGCGAGCGCAAGTGGTATGTAGTGTTTAGCGGCACCCTGGCTTGCAGCCTCGACAACCAATCGTATATCGCCGATTATCGGTACGATGTCTGGAACGTACTTCACCTTCGTCAGCTTGTTCTGAAGCAGCGTTGCACATTCCTGCGACCTGTCTGTCAGGTACACGGTGTCGATGCTCGAGATGTCTTCAATCGCCCTGGCTATGGCGGTTCCGATAGCACCACATCCGATCACGCAGATGTTCACGGGCGAATGATTGACTGAAGCGATATAAACCCTTCCGTGTTCGCCCAACCCCGTGGGAATACTCTGAGTCTCCACGCTCATCCGCATGTTATTTGTCTGAGTGCAACAATGTCTGTCGAGGTGAACCCGACCCATGTTGGAGGCACTCTGGGAATGGTTCACAACAGTCGATGTCGGGATGCCCGTCCCTCTTCTGATATGCCTATACGGACGCTAGGGCAGGGGAGCGTCGGATTTGAACACGCCGAGTCGGCTGCAGCGACGTCTCCGGGAAGAGATTACAGATGACGACTCGGGATTCGTACCAGATGGCGCTCAGGAAGAATGCGAATGCGGTGAACTCGGCACTCACATCGGTGTATGGTCGCAGGTCGCGACGCATCAACTCGGATCCGTTGGATACCCTTGTGGAGACGATACTCTCGCAGAACACGAGTGATTTGAATTCCCACAGAGCGTTCGGGAGGTTGAAGGAACGATATCCCGACTGGGGTCTGCTCTTGGATGCCGATCCTTTGGAGGTCGCATCGGTCATTAGATCCGGCGGTCTTGCTGATATCAAGGCGAGGAGAATCGTTGGCGCGCTGAACCGCGTCATGGAGGAGGCTGGCAGCCTGAAACTCGGCTTCCTCTCAAAGATGCCGAAGAGAGAGGCGACGGAATGGCTGTTGTCGATTGACGGTGTCGGCCCTAAGACTGCAGCCATCGTCCTCCTATTCTCGTTTGGCAAGCCGGTCTTCCCCGTCGACACGCATGTTCATAGAGTCAGCGGGCGCTTGGGCCTTCTTAGTCCCCGTGCCACAAGAGAGGGCGCGCAGCAGGAACTCGAAGCGCTCGTTCCGGAGGAGGAGTACTACAGCATGCACTTGAACCTGATTGAGCACGGCAGAAGAAGGTGCAGGGCCATGAACCCGCTCTGCGACGTCTGTGAGATATCGAGACTGTGTACGTACCACCGGACATCTGTAATGGCACAGCCTTGATATACTGGCAACTTCTCTTTGCAGGCAGATGAGATATCGACTTCTGGACCACACGGCTGATGCGCTCGTCGAGGCCTACGGCGAGACGATTTCCGAAAGATACGCGAATGCCGCGTTCGCTCTGTTCGACCAGATGACTGACGTTTCGACGGTGAAACCCGTGGGCGAGGTCAAAGTGGTTCTCAGCGCAGACGACGAGGAACAGCTCCTGGTAGATTTCCTGCAGGAGCTTTTGTTCATCCATGACACCGATGGCTATGTGTTCAACGACTTCGAGGTCGAGGTCGCGGGGCTGAATCTCGAGGCTGTTGCCAGAGGGGAGAAGTTCGACCCCTCTCGCCATCCCAAGCGCTCGGTCGTGAAGGGAGTTACCTATCATAATCTGAAGATCGACAACAAGGGCAAGACCCTGACCGTCCTGTTCGACGTGTGAGGTGGTAGAATAAAATCGTCTGCGAAGGCACATCCTATCCAAGGGCTCATCAAATACCACGGGCTGAAGGACGAACGACTGAGGATACCGTTCCACGATTCCATCTCTGTTGCCACCGCCCCGACGGAGACCCACACGACAATCGAGTTCGTTGGTGACGCGGATGATTCCGCAATGATCGACGGAAAGCCGGCCTCCCAGAGGGAGATGGAGCGGATCCTGTCCGTCGTTGATGAGGTGAGACGGAGGAGCGGTATCGAGAACCGATTCAGGATGGAGTCGAATAACAACTTCCCCTCCAACGTCGGCCTAGGAGCATCTGCGTCAGGGTTTGCAGCGCTCTCAGTGGCTGCGTGCTCCGCAGCAGGACTCAAACTCTCTTTGGAGGAGATGTCGACGATTGCCAGGAGGGGAGCAGGGTCTGCGGCGAGATCCGTCACAGGGGCGTTCTCTCTGTGGAAAACCGGTCACGACGACGAGGAATCCTATTCATACCAGATCGCCTCCGAGGAGTTCCAGATGGGCATCGTCGTGGCGCTTATCCCGGCGCATAAGTTTACGGATGACGCTCACAAGGATGTCCTGGCATCACCGTTCTTCCATTCGCGGCTCGCCTATATCCACGGGGCGATAGCCGAGATGCAGAGCGCGATAAGGCGCAGGGATATCGTTCGCTTGGGCGAACTCGCGGAGAAGGATTCGCTTATTCTTCACGGCATTACGATGACCGGCCTAGAGGAGCTCATACTCTGGCGGCCCGAGACCGTCAGTGTGATTCTCGAAGTGAAGAAGATGCGTAGCGAGGGAATACAGGCCCATTTCTCTATCGATACCGGCGCGACGGTTTACATCAACACCTCTCTTGAACTCGTCTCCGTCGTGAGAGACAGGATCCGACAACTCGGAATCGAGACAATCGAGTGCAGCGTCGGAGGTTGCGCTAGAACCACGGAGGATCATCTGTTCTAGCGCCCATTCGCTCCAAGTTTCCTCTGTCTGACTATCGCCCCTTCCATGGACATCTTCCCTGAGGCGACCTTCTCCGCAAGCTCCCGCGAGACGGTCAGCTTCCCTTCGCTCTGTAGCCTGCTGAGTCGTTGTATGTTGCGTATCTCGCCTGGCAGTGGAGACACGTCCTGCCTTTCCCCAGGGGCATAGCCCGGCGTCAGCGCAATCTCGTACGCAGCATCTTCATCAGGCGTTTTCGACCGTTTCGTCGTGTTCCGTTCGTCGACGATCTCGACCGAGTAGCCACAGTCCCAGAGCTTGTTGAATATTCTGTTCCTGTTTGTGCGGTCCCCATTGCCAATCCGGACTACTAGCTCGGAAGACGAGTATCTGTTAGCCACCTCGTCGACAAGCGGTAGGACCCCCTCTGGATCCGGTGCCTGCATTCTCATCAGAGTCGTACCGTCGCTGGCGACCGCGGCGATTCCCGGCCTGTTCCCCGGGTCGATCCCGATGGCTAATGTTGTCAGGTCCTTCTCGCCTGCCAGGAAGTTCTTCACCTTTTCCAGCGCGATGCAAGGATCCGGGTCCGTAACAACCTTGTCTGAAGGTATCCGATGCCTCTCATCCTCCGTCGATACCACCACAACCACGTTGGCCGGCAGTGGTTCTGAGAAATCCAAGGATACGTGCTTCAACCCCTCCGAGCGCAGAGCAGTCAAGATATCGAAATATCTTCTTGAATCCTCGGTGAGGACCCCGACGATTCTCATCTGGTGGAGATTCGGACTGCCGCTGATAAATAACTTTTCATCTATGACTTCTTCCGGAGGCCCGAGAACCGCATCTTCCTGGCACCGGTCTTCCCGTACTGTCCGACCGATTCCGAGAATTTGCGCAGCAACTCCTTTTGCTCTGCATTGAGCTTCGAAGGTGTTATCACCTGCGCCCTAACGAATTCGTCCCCATTTCCGTGGCCTCGAAGGTCCGGCATCCCTTTTCCCTTCAGACGTAAGACCGTACCGGTCTGCGTCCCTGGCGGAATCGTGACGAGCGCTGTGCCGTCGAGCGTCGGGACCCGGATCTTCGCGCCCAAGGCGGCTTCAGAGAAGGAGATCGGCGCGTCGACGTATAGATTTCGTCCGTCCCTTTCGAAAACCTCGTGAGGGGCTATGTGGATTATGATGAAGAGGTCTCCTGGGGCACCTCCATCACTGCTTGCTTCGCCGGCCCCTCTGATTCTCAACCTCATCCCCTCCTCGGCACCCTGGGGGATGGAGACTTTGATCGTGCTCGTCGTGTCTGTGGCTCCGACGCCCTCGCACGTGGCGCAAGGCTTGATTATCTGTCTACCCGAACCTCTGCACGTCGGGCAGGCTGCTATCGAGACGAAACTGGTGTTTCCGCGGGTCTGGCCTTGTTGAACCCGGCCCGCTCCTTTGCATGTCTGGCACGTCTTGATGTCTTTTGAATCGGCCCCTTGTCCTCCACATGACTTGCATTGGACAGAATGGGGGATTCTCAACTCCCTCTCCGCGCCAGAAGCGGCATCTTGGAGTGGTATCTCGATGTCATATCTCAGCGACCGTCCCTCTCGCGGGCCTGATCGGTGTCTCCCACCGAAGAACTGCTCGAATATGCTGCCTCCGAAACCGAATCCTGAGGACCCCCCGAATATGTCGCTGATGTCCTCGAAGTGCGTGAAGTCAGACCAATCGAATCCTCCGCCTCTGAATGTACTCTCGACACCCGAGTGACCGTACTGGTCGTATCTGGCCCTCTTGTCCGGGTCCACCAGAACCTCGTATGCCTCGGACAGGTCCTTGAATTTTTCCTCGGCCACCTTTGGCTCTTCCTTGTTCCTGTCCGGATGGTGTTTGAGCGCGAGCTTGCGATAGGCCTTCCTTATTTCGTCAGCGCCAGCATCTCTGCTGACGCCAAGAACCTCATAGTAATCTCGCTTCGAAGGCATCTGCAAACCTCATCCGTCCGTACTTGTGGCGACCGCTGTCTCTACCGGAGAACGGGAAGATGATGAAAGAGGTTTTGGTCGAGGGCTACTTCTCACCCTCTTCGTCGTCCACTATCTTGTACTCAGCATCGACGTAACCATCGCCGTCGCCCGCATCTGGGGCAGATCCCCCTTCCGGAGGCTGTTGCGGTGACGCCTGCTGCTGTGCTGCCGCGGCCTCGTACACCTTCTTGCCGACATCGAGAAGCGCCTTCTCCAGCTCATCCAGCTTCTGCTTCATGGCCACGATATCGTCGTTCGACTCGACGGCCGTCCTGAGTTCCTCAGAAAGCTTGCTGATATTGTCCTTCAGGTCCTGAGGGATCTTGTCGCCCATCTCCTCGAGGATGTGTTT
>JAEHCN010000002.1 GCA_020696395.1 Thermoplasmata archaeon
GAATGATCTCTGGCTTTGGGGAGTGATCGCCATTGGAGTAGGGGTGATATTTGTTGCCATAGCCATAGCCAACAAAGAGCCTGCAGAATTCCGCACGCTGAGAACTCGCATTGAGAGGGATTTCTACAGGAAATGCCCCAGCTGTGGCTCATGGAATACGAAATTCGTGCCGACCTGCTCTACATGTGGTGTGATGCTTCCAACACTTTCCGAGTTCCAGAAGACCGAAGTAGCCCCGAGAGATTTCAAAGAGGGACCGTAAGACCGACACTCTGAGGCGAGTGAAAAGGCCATAGGGAAAAATGAAAGGGGTTTGCCGAGCCCCCTGATTGACCCCGTCTTTTCGGGTGACTGGCCTACCGTGACGGACTATCAACGCTGATAATACGTCAAGCATAGCCAGCTAGTTCATTTCGTGGAGGCAATTTCGGGGAATTAGTGCTCGGGGACTGACGAAACGCCTCCAATACCTCAGTTCCAGCATTGTCCTCGCTCTTTCTGATTCTGTCGCCGCTCGGAAGGGCCGCCAATACGGCAAGGATTGAGTAGGATTCTAATAGCACGAATGTAATGACGATTTCGCTGAGGGTCAGGCAGGCATTTGTTCCTGTCTAGCTCCTCTAGGGGGAAGAAAGGGTGAAAAGGCGTTTCGTCGTTTGCTGCTTCAGTATCATAGCGGCAACTCTTGTGGTTGTGCCCGGAGCGTGTCTCGCGAATCACGCGGGAGGGAAGTGGGCCGTAACAGAATCGTGGACCGTCGCGCTGTACATAAGCGGAGACAACAGCCTCGAACGGTTCTGGGATGACAGCAGCCTCCCCGGATTGTTGAAGTTGCCGGCGAATGACAGGCTCAAGATTGTGGCCTATGTCGATCGGCTGAGCACGGAGGGAACCGAAGTCGTCGAGGTGTCCGGTGACACGTGTGAACTGATCGCAACCCTTCCGGAGATGGACTTCGGAGATGGGAACACGTTCCAGTGGTTCCTGACCGAGATTGCAGAAGAATATCCATCGGACAAGCTCGCAGTGGTTGCATGGGACCATGGCTACGCATGGAGGTACATCAGTGACGACGTCACCTCTGGGAGCAGGATCACAATGCCCGCGCTTGAGGCAGCAATAGTGGATTCAGGAGTCTACATCGACGTGCTAGCTTTCGATGCCTGCAACATGGCCTCGGTGGAGGTGGTCTACCAGATCTCTCTGACCGAATCTGTGGGAATAGTCGTCGGATCTGAGGAGTCGGTCCCGACAACCGGTTTTCCATATGATTTGATGCTGATGCCCACAGCTATCGACCCTTCGAGGTCACCTGTCCAGCTCGCGAGCGATATGGTTGCTGGATTCGAGGCGTTTTATGCGCCTCAGACTTGGGCCTCCACGGTGGCGTTGTCTGCGGTGAGCGTCCCATCGGTGGCAGCCCATGCCAAGACTATCTCTACTTGGTCAAGCTCGATGGTTTCGTGCCTGTCCATGTACGCGAGCAACTACAAGCAGGCTGTGAGTGAGACCTACTATGCCTGGGCCACGCACTATCATGTGGACATAGCGGACTTCGGGGACACGCTTCTAGCTGACGCCTCCATCACGGACGAGGAACTCAGGGCCTCGACGGCGGCGATGGTGGACGCGATGGACGAATCTGTGATTGCCTCCTGGGGAGGACGGGCCGCGGAGGACAGCAGAGGGATGACTCTCTGGTGGGCCAACGGCGGCGACTGGAAGTCCTATTCGGATGCATATGCGGATGTCGCGTTCGCTACCGATATGGGATGGTGGACGCTGCTTGATGGATACAACTAGGAGATCAGCGCGGCGAATTTCTCTGAAGCAGTCCGAGACATAGGTACCACAGCCGGGCTTGTGACCGACAAGCTCAGCCAGTCACTGCATGTTCGGATGGCCTTGTCCGTCGAGAGCGCGTCCGTCATGCTCGGACACTCAAACGCCATGGCCACCGAGAGATACTATCCGAGAAGACGACATTCCTAGCTACGCTTAGTGGTGGACCGAAGGGGATTTGAACCCCTGACCTCGACTGGCTCGGCTGAAAAAGGTACATGAACCTTCCAGAAAGGCATCTCGGGAAGGGTAACGAAAAGGAGGGGTTAATATAGCCCCTCGCCAAACCTCTTCTTTCTTCTCTCCGCCCCTATGGCCTTTTCGTGCGCTGAATGTGGTACGCAAGTTCTTAGTACGAATTCACCCATCCAAACAGGGTGAGTTCGGAACCCTGAGAGGGGAGGTATGGTTGCAGATGACCGGTATGGCGAAGACTCCGGAACTGCGGTCTCGAATTGGCGCATACAAGGTCGCAATCGTTCTGCTAGTGGCGACCATCATCGTACTGTCAGTTGCTCTCTACTCTGGCTGGTACGAGTCAGACCATGGTGACGGTACGACCGATGGAGAGTCTCCTGCTAGACCTTCTCCGGACTCGTTCATCCTGAACGGAACCTCGCTGACGATTACCCCAAACAGTATCATGTGGATTAACACGAATGAGTCAGATCGAGAAGGCCTTGTCGGATGGGATTGGCATACGCTCCAAGTAGCGGTGGCCACTAATGATAGCTGGGTTGGATGGGCGCTCTATCATGCAGAGGAGACGCTGTCTCTGGGAACTCCTTCAGTGGCGGATCTTGGAGAAGGCGGGGTCATGGAGGGAAGTGTCCTGAACCTGTCGTTCTCGTTGGTCGTAGCTGACATCACCGGGAATGGATACTTCGATTTTGGGGACTACTTCATTGCATACACCGAGAACGATTCGCTGCTCGTCCCTGGAACTGAGTGGTTCATCCACCTCGCCAGTAATCTCGGTTCCGTCTATATGTCCTGGACTTTCAGCATATCCATATCTGAAGATGGGTATGAGGTGCTGGATATTACCCGATACGACTTTGCACCGTTTTGAGCAATGGGAGAGCATGAGAATAGGGATGATTCGTCGTTCCGCCCCTATGGCCTTTTCCACGCTTGACAAACGCTGGTAACACCCCAGACGGAATGCTGGCACGGCCATAAACCTTTATCAGATGATTCTGGGATACCGAAGACGGCATGCCGCTCTCCGCACAAGACGAACTCCTCAGAGGCATCGACCTCAGAGGAATCGTGTTCGACCTGGACGACACGTTGGTCCAGTCTACCGTCGACTATGAGCGCTTCAAGATGCTCATAATCAGGAGAATCGCCTCCAAGGGCGATGACCCCAGCCAGTACAGCCCGGACGAGGGGATCGTCGGTCTCGTCGACAAATTCGCGGAGCGGATGCGGTCCTGTGGGTGGTCCGAAGCGCAGGTCACGGCATCCCTGGAGGAGTTCGAGGAGATAATGGACGGCGTGGAGCTTGAGCGGGTTCACGACACAGGCGAGCTCAAGGGGGCCCGAGAGGTGCTCGAGTATCTGCGGTCGCGTGACATCAGAGTCGGGATCCTCACGAGAGGATGCCAGAAGTACGCAGAGGAGGCCCTCCGCCTCACAGGACTGAGGGAGTTCGTGCAGGTCATCGAATGCAGGAACACCGGGATGCCCGCGAAACCCAACCCCAGGCCGTACTGGCACCTGGTCGAGCAGCTGGGGCTGAGGCCGGAGCAGACAATCTTCGTGGGAGACCACTTCATCGATGCGACATGCGCGGCAAGGGCAGGTGTGCCCTTCGTCGGCGTCCTCACGGGAAGCTTGGACGAACAGACTCTCAGGGAAGCGGGGAGCGTAGAGGTGTTCGGGAGCGTGTCTGCCATGCTCCCGTGGCTGAAGGGACTGCTCGAAGAGCACGTGCGAGCATAAAAGGGCAATTATGAACCGAGAATAGAGAATTATGGACCGAAAAAATCATCGATGTCCAGCGTTCATCAGCCGTATCTCGGCGTCTTGCGAGTCGAGCATCGTCTCCTCCTGCAGTTCCATCTCCGCGGACTGCGGGACGACGACATCGAGGCTGCGCTCAAGCAGCGCCATCTCCCTCTCGGACAGCGTGCGCGGGTCGATAGGGATGACAAGGGAGGCGTCGTTTGTCATGACAACGTCTCTAAGCTGATGCATGAACTGAAGCATACGGTCGTACGTGTTCAGGGATACGAGGTATTCCAGGCCATCGATGAGCACGACCGCTCTCGGATTGTTCTCAATGAACGACCTCACCTGGCTCATCAATATGCCAATGGCGGTCGGGTTGATCCTGCCGTCCCCGACAAGGTTCGTGAGCCAGATCACTCTGCTGCTCCCGAGGTTGCGCTCACTCTGCAGCCTCTTCGGCAGCTCACGTGAGACCACCATACCGTGATAGCCCGCCGACAGGCCCTGTTCGAACATGTCGAAGCTCACTTTGGGACGCCGCTCCTCCACGAGGTAGACGTTACCTGGCTTCAACTCAGGGTTAACGGCGACTGCTGGAGCATACGAGTTGCCCAACTAAGCATCCCATCCTTGCAGATCTATATGTGCCAAGATTTATATAATACTGTTGACACGGGCCGCGTCCAGTGCAACCAAAGGGGTGCCGAGCGATCCTCGGCATCAGAGCCTATCGCAGAATACCCTCAGTCCATCATCGCCGACGGCCCCGAACCTGCACTTCGAGCAGTCATGAACGGTGGCGGAGGCCCTCATGTCAAAGTAACATGGCGTGGTGAAGAACTTGGTCTCCCCTGCACAGATCACCCTGGACCTGCCATCGATGACGCTGCCTCTGGGACAGCGCTGACAGTCGGCGGCAGACACCATGCGCGCCTCATACAGGTCGCACCGAATCTGGAACAGCTTGTGGAATTTCGTACTCATGCTCCGACCGAGATGACGAATCGAGTCCTTCGTTGATATCGGTTTCGTGTCCGCACCGATGGTCAGAAACCGTCGACCCTCGGGCGATTGAGCGATTTGCCGTGACCTGTCAGGTCTCCCGGCGCCTCTTGGCAGATCGCATCGCTGGAGCCAATGTCACCAACGAGAATCGCTCCGAAAGGTTTTATGAGCAGTAAATCGTTGCGTGGGCGTCGTCGGGTGCACTCGTTCCCTGCACCAAGCCAGCAGAATGTCGGAGACAGTAGATGCAGGAAATCCCCCATATCGGTACGGACTTGATATTCAAGGAGTTGCTTGACGGAGTCTTCATCTGCAAGAAGTCTGGCGAGTTGCTCTATGCCAATCCCGCTTTCAGCAGAAACCTGGGCTATTCTGAGGAGGACATGGCCTCTAAGGACATCTGCAAGGACATAGTGGACCGCGAACTCGAGTGGCAGGCGTTGATCTCTCTGATGGAGCAGGGAAGTCCGATAATGGACTACGAGATCAAGGTGAGAAAGGCCGATAAGACGAGGGCCGTCGCGGCGATATCAGCCACGACCCACAGGGACTCGAAGGGAATGCCCGTCGGCATTGCAGGCGTGATGCGGGACATCTCGACCAGGAAGGGCGTCGAGAACGACCTACGCGAGAGGGCGTTCAAAACGGACATCGTCAACCGGATCGCGAGGAGCGCCGGGAGGAGCAAGGATATCCCGGACGTTATTCGCCACCTCGAGGAGGACCTCCGCAAGCTGGTACCGTTCGAGCAGCTGAGCCTCGGGATGACGGAGGAAAAAGGACGGCACGTCGAGGTTGTCGCCTCTGACCCGGGGAACCCCTCGAGACCTCGGCCCGTGGGGAATGTACCATTCGAAGGAAGCCTAGTGGAGAAGCTCAAATACGGCAAGAGCGCCGTGGTCGTTGACAAGGATGCGGCCCGCAGACTATTCTCGGAGTTCACCGTGGTGGACAACTCGAAGATGAGCTCGGTCCTGGCCGTCCCGCTCAAGAGCCGGGGAAGGATGATCGGCTCCCTCAACGTGGCCCACTCGAAGCAGGGAGAGTACAGCTGGGAGAGGGCGGAGGCGCTTCAGGCCGTGGCTGACCACCTCGGAGGCATGATTGACAACATGGTCCTACTCAGGTCGTTCGAGACGAAGGCGAAGCTGCACGAGATACTTATGGCATCAGGCATCGAGCTTCAGAAGGCGATTACGACGGAGCAGATCTACGCTGCGATCGCGTCAGCCATCAAGCAGGTCGTCCCTTACAAGGACCTCTCCTTCTACCTCGTGAACTGGCCTAGCAGACAGATATACGCGGTCTATGCCGTCGGCAGCTACACGGAGGAGACCTTGGCCGCCCCCGCAGGATGGCTCGACGACGGAATCGTCGGCCACGTCGTGAGGACCGGGAGGGCAGAGTTCGTCGATGACGTGGACATGGACCCCAGGGGAGTAGACATACCCAACATACCCCGATCGCCATCGGATCACAGCTCCATGCTGGCCATCCCCCTCACCGGAAGCGATGGAGTGCTGGGAGTCCTCGAGCTGTACAGAGAACCAGGAAAGGTATTCTCGATGAGTGATCTGGAGGCGGGCCTGCTTTTCGCACAGCAGGCATCCGTTGCACTCGCAAACGCCCAGCTCGTCTCGAGGCTTCATGAGGCCAAGGAGGAGATCGAGATGCTGAACGACCTCATGTTCCATGACATCAACAACTACAATTTCGCGACGCAGAACTACGTCGAGAGCGTCGTGACGGCGAAGAGCGTTCCAAAGGAGAGCGAGGTGCAGCTGAAGAAGGCGCTGAACCTGATCAAGCAGAACTCCCAGCTGATCGACAACGTCAAGAAGCTGACCAGGATAGGCATCATGACTCAGGAGGATTTCGAGCCTGTCAACCTCAAGGATGTGCTCGTCAAGGTCACATCTGGCATGGCCCATGCATCACCGAGCAAGACGGTCAGCTTCGACCTCAAGCTGCCCGAGAACGATGCGTTCGTGATGGCCAACGTCCTTATAGAGGAGCTATTCGTGAACATCGTCTCGAACGCGGTCAAGTACGACCCACACAACGACGTCGAGGTGGACGTCGGCTGCACACGGACCCTTGAAGACGGGGAGACTTGGTGGAGAGTCATGATCGCTGACCGAGGCCAGGGCATACCCGACGACAAGAAGGAACTGCTATTCCAGAAGTATGTCAGACTGAAGTCTGAGTCCGTAGTCTCCGGGACAGGACTCGGCCTCTCGATAGTCAGGGCTTTGGCGGACAAGTTCAACGGCCGCGTGTGGGTAGAGGACAGGGTGCCTGGCAAGAGCGAATTGGGCGCCTCATTCTTTGTGGAGATACCGGCGATGAAGCAGCCGAAGTGAGGCGAAAGCCTCTTCCGCTCGTATCCCGTTGATTCATCGATGGGGTCGGGAGATGAAGGAAGAGATCGCCCCTCGGTCTCTCTCGTGAGATGTGCCACGTATGATCCGTCGACAGTCGATGCTTCCGTCCGGAAGGCCGTGAGCCTCCTGGGCGGGATCTCGAGGTACGTGGCTAGTGGTGACCGTGTTCTCATCAAACCGAACATGCTCGCTGCGCGACGCCCGGAACAGGCCGTCACGACCCACCCCGAGGTCGTCCGAGTCGCCATCAGACTGGTCCGAGAGGCTGGCGGGACTCCGGTTGTCGGCGACTCGCCTGCAGGGCCATCGACCGAGAGAATACTGAGGCATCTGGCCAACAAGACGGGGATAGCCGAGGTGTGCGCTCAGGAGGGAGTGCGGTTCGTTCTGTTCCTTGAGCACGCGACCGTGGCCTACGAGGACGGGAGGGTCGCGAGGACTTTCGACCTCACTAACACTCTGAAGGAGGTCGACTCGGTCATCTCGCTGGCCAAGCTCAAGACCCATTCTTTCACCGGATACACCGGGGCTGTCAAGAACCTGTTCGGGCTCGTGCACGGCCTGAGGAAGGCCGAGTACCATCTGCGAATGAAGGACGTGGAGGCGTTCTCGGAGATGCTGGTGGACCTCGCGGGATGCGTGGGACCGCGACTCACGATCATGGACGCCGTGGTGGGGATGGACGGCGACGGACCCTCCGGGGGGCGGCCGAGGGAGGTCGGCCTCCTGCTCGCGTCATCAAACCCTCACGCGCTCGATGCCGTCGCCCTCGAGGTCGTCGATGCCAATCCAGAGACCATACATACAGTCCGCTCAGCCATCGCTAGGGGGCACCTGCCAGAGCAATGCGTCTCGGGGATCGAAATCCTTGGAGAGCCTCTGGACGCGGCACGTATCCACGACTTCAGGATCCCGCCGAAGGTAAGGAGGTTCGGGGGTGTGCCGGGGATCCTGGGCCGGATCGCTTCGGAGGGCGCCGCCCGGAAACCCGTGTTCGTCGACAGGGCTTGTGTCCGGTGCGGTAGCTGCGTGGACATCTGCCCGGCATCGGCTCTGAAGGCGTCGGGAGCTGACAAGGGGAAGATCAGAATATCCAGGGATGCCTGTATACGCTGCTACTGCTGCCTGGAGGTGTGCCCTGAAGACGCGGTCGTTCTGAGGCGTATGCCCATGAGGTCCTGGCTGACGCTAGCCACGGCACCGTGGAGAAGACGAAGGGATGGAAAAGATGGGGGCGACGCGCCTCGGTCACTCTGTCCGAGATGAAATAGGAATAATGAAAAGGGTTTATTCGAGTTTCGCCTATCGGTCGACGGTTCAGCAGGCTTCGGGTCTACGGACCACACCGACCGCCAGCGCCGCAATCGCAATCAGCACCGCGAATGCCATGCCCATCAGGGCCACCATCTCGGCCACGATAGATGTTGATGCGGACACCGAGGACGGAGCTGAAGCGGCTGCAGGCTCCTCGGCGACCACGCCGATTGCCGACGGTGCGCTTGACGCTGCCACCACCTTACCCGGAGTCGCCACATTGAACTCGATCCACGGGGCGCCGTGGTACAGCGTACCGTCGTCACGCACATCGTTCGTGAACTCGTACGGCCCGTTTATGGTGAGCACTTTGTCCGCGAACTCCCAGTTCGTGCAGGTGTTTAGGTCGTACCAGCCAAGTGACATATCGCCAGTGTACCGAAGTCCGTCATAGACGCTCTGGTCGTCGTCCCATACATCGGCCATCGCGTCAGCAGGCACATCGTCAGCGTAGTATCCGACCACATCGTAGTCCGGCAGCTCGATCACCAGCTTGCCGTACTCCGGCAGGGTGAAGGCCCACGGGCACGCCTCATAATAGATCTCCGACCCGAGGCCCGGGTCTCCCACATTCCAGCTCTGATATGTCAGGTCGAGATACGGGTCGTAGTAGGACATCGGATGCTGCGTCATCGAGCCGATGTAGTCGATCCCTATGGGCTCCCAGACCCATGCGCAGTCGTTGCCGGTCGTCTCGTTCGCCTTAACGGCGTGCATGCCCCACTGGGCGACCCCGTCCAATTCGAAGTCCACATCGCTCTCGCGATAATCGATGACCACCTTGATGTCTTCCATGTAGGGCTGGTTGACGGACAGCTCGGTCGCGAGCGTCCACCGGGTCAGCAGGACCTCGTACCCCCACGTCACATGGACGATGTTCAGCGTGACCTCGGAGCCGTCCGAGGTCATGTCCATCATCGTGATCAGCTCGTCGTAGAAGTACTCGTATCCACAGTAGATGTCGTACACATTGTTCCCCTGGTCATCGATCCAAGCCATCCAGTCGGCCTTGTACGAGTCCCGGTTGGCTGCCCACCAGTCGTCAGGGTCGTCCCCCTGCGGCATGCCCATCCACTCCTCCGCCGCCTCACGGTTCATCGTGACGTTCATCAGGTTCATCGTGATGTAGCCGTCGTTGCTGCTGAGGTAGCCAACATCATAGCTGTCGTCCCAATCGATGTTTGAGCTCCATGTCGGCTCGAAGTAGTTGGTCCACTCGTCGGTGTTGGCGTACTGGCAGTAGATGTCCATCGAGACCTCGGAGCCCGGTACAGGTCCGGAGTCCACCGTGTACATGAACACCGGGTCGTGCACGTTCATGTTCGGCAGGAACACGCCTTCGACATTCCACCTGTACGGAGCGTATATCAGGCCCTGGTCCCTCATACCGTTTGGTTCGCCACCGCCTTCGGAGTTGTACAAGTAGGTAACGTTCCCGGCATCGGTCGTCAGGAACGCCTCAGTGTTCCACGTGCTGTCCCACCGGATATCCCACCACTCCTTGGGAGTCTCTCCGAACATGTCGTAGACCTTCCACGTTATGTCCGAAAGGATGGGCTCGATGACCTCCAGCGTCAGGACGGCGGATATCGCCGCGCCGTTGTCCGTCGCAGTAACGGTCTGCGTACCGAGCTCGTTCAACGACAGGTCGTCGAACTGGTGCACGCCCTCGTCATCGATCGGCTGGAACTCGTATGAGGCGGGTAGCTGCTCCAGCCCGCTCCCGTCCGAAGTGGCGAACTCCACTGTCCCGGCGTACTCCTCGTACACCTCATCGTACTGGTGGTACGCGGTCACTCTGACCGAGAACAGTTCGTCCTGCTCGAACGTGTCGTCTCCGCCCACGGTCTCCATAGTGAGGGAGTCCAAATACAACGCCTCTATCACGATATCCTCCTGCGAGCCATTGATCGTCGGGTCGCCGACCTCCTCCACCGTCACGTTGTACGTGTTCGGGAGGTCGAAGGACACGGCCATCGGGAAGGTCTTCACTCCGTTGTCCGTGGCCGGGACGAAGGTGTAGTCCGACGGCAGGGTGTCACCGCCGGATGTGGCGTTCGAGTCGAACGTGACCGTGCCGTCGTAGTCCTCGAATACGGTCCCCATGTTGTCGATCGCGGTCACCGTGACATCCGAGTAGTTGTTCTCCCACATGTCGATGATGCCAGAGACCTCGAAGTGGTCCATGGTGACCTCCGCAACTACCCACGCCTCCAGGCTACCGGTTATGGACGGGTCGCTCGTGTCGTTGGCCCAGATGGTGTAGTACGTTCCCACGACCGGGGTGGCCACATGGAACGTCAAGTCGACATCCACATACTCCGTTCCGAGCGAGAACGGCGTGTCGCTCGGCAGGGTGACATCTCCGGTTCTGTTCGTCTCGAAGGTGACAGTCCCGTCGTAGTCTAGGCAGGGTCGATCATACTGGTCCATGATGGTGACTATCATCGTCTCGAGTATGTCCACCTCTGCCGGTTCACTCACTCCCGTGAGCACGAAGTGGTGAGGAACCGCTTCCGGGAGGACATCTGTGGACGCAACGCCATATGCTTCGGAGTCGGCGACATCGCTCACATTGACCTCGAAGGTGCCGTCGGTGGAGAACGTCACGCTGAACGTCTGCACGCCGTCCATCTCAGAGGTGAACGCGGTGTCGGCTGGGAGCGTCGCACCTGTGTCGTCCGAGGTGAAGTTGACAGTGCCGACATATCCCGTATACACTTCGTCCCACTGGTTCATGGCGGTCACCGTGACATCCGTCGGCTCCGCTGCAATGACTGGGTCGCCGGAGAACGCGACATCGAATGCTGCAATCGCTGGCCATTCGACCACCTGGATACCACTCACCGTGCCGGTCGCCTCGCTGTCGGAGACATCGGTGACGGTGACGAAGTACGTCGCCTGATGGGCCTCCGAATCGACCGTGTTGAATGTCACGGTGAACTCGTGCACGCCGGCGTCCGTCGCCGGGACGAACTCGTAGTTGGCAGGCAGGACAGCGGTACCGTCGTCCGACTCGAAGGTGACCGTTCCAGCGTAGTCCTCTGCCAGATCTCTGGAGATGCTCGTCACCGCGGTGACCGTGAACGTCGCAGGCTCGCCGACGGACACCGGACCGGTGGGACCCTCGATATCGAGGTCGTATCCTTCATCTTCGGTTGCACCGACAATCTCGATGAATGGTATGCCGTACGGCAATATCTCGAGGCGATCCCACTCGCTCTCGAGCCATTCGTGGGCAGTCTGATCCTTCGACCAGGTCCACATATCGAACGGGCCCGTGTACGTGATCTGCCTGGCGTCGGTGTCGATCTCCACGATGTCTGTGTCGCTCGGCATCGGCTCGGCATATCTCACAGTCATTTCGTCGTAGAATTGCCGCGTGTCAGGCCAGAGAGTTTCGCCTTCGTAGCCTGGCTCATGCTTGAAGAATATCTGGGGGCCAGCGGGCCACTCTATTGTCAGTGTTTCGTTCTCAGTCAGATTCCAGGCGCCTGGAGAATAGTCGTAAGCCATGTCTTCACCGTACCAGGTGCTTCCCGGTGCCCAGTTGAGGTAGGTGAAGGGTTCGTACAGCTCGAACAAGGATGGCGGGTACGCGTCGGACGGCGCAGGGACATAATCCTCCATGAGGGCCTCCCAGCACCAGCACGGAGCCGAGTCGGGCGTGTCCTCGTACGCGTACGTAGAATACTGGACGGCGGCGTCGGTGTATACGTCGGCCCGCTCAGGCCCGATGGTTGCCTGGAAAGTCATGTCCTCGAAGTACCACTCAGTGGGCATCCACGCTTCGTGCATCCATCTGGTCATGAGCGCCTCCATGCCCCAGCTGACCGTGTCGAACGTGAGCAGGACATGATCCGCATCAGACTTCTCAGCCTGCATGTCGAAGTACATGAACTGAAGGTCCCACTCGTACATGTTGAAGATCGCTAGCCTCTCGGGACCGGCCTCGTGCAGCATCCAGGCCTCCCAGGCGACTGTGACCTCGTCGGCGTTGTTAGTCCACCAGTCGCTGAAGGTGTCGAACTCGGTGCTCGTGAGCCCGAGGACCGCCTTCGCGGCATCCTCATCCAGAAGTACCGTCCCAGACCATTCGACGAACCAACCATCGTACCACGACATCTGTGCAGCGGTACATGTCTCCTCAGCCTCCTCGTACGTTACGTAGTCAATGTGCCAATCGAGGGTGGCTGTTCCACCCCTGGCGGTCTCGGAGAAGTACGGAAGGAACTCAGGGTTATCGTTCATGTTCACCTCCGGCAAGTTCTCGGCTACCATGTCCATGCGCATGAATGTGTATACCCAGATGTTGCCGTTTGGAGGGCCTTCCCAGATGTACAGATACGGATACTCGTTGTTGATGATCCACTCGTTGGATCCAATCGCCCTCATCTCGTACCAGTCGCCGAGCGGGTGGTTGAACATGTCGTCCCAGTAATAATCGACGGACCGGGTGAAGGTCAATCCAACATTCACCATAGCCGTGCCTGATGCCTCTTCCGTTCCCTTCGTGGCGGTCGCGGTCAAGTTGGCGACACCCTCGACCGACGCCGAGAATGTGACACTGGAACCGGTCGTCGCGCTCAGGGTGTAGTCGGCTGAGTCCATGCCGGTCACGGTCCAGGCGAGCGACGCGTCTGTTACCGGACCACCAACGGAATCATAAGCGGTCGCGTTGAACGTCCACTCCTCATTCAGGTCCAGCGACATGGCTGAAGGTACTATGCTGACCGAATCAAGGAAGGGCGGCTCCACGGTGATCGGAGAGTCCACAACGACCGTCTCCCCGTCGTACTCCGCTTCACAACTCACCGTTCCTGATCCTCCAACATCTCCCGCAGTGAAACGCACGGTAGGTTGTCGAGTCACATCGAACGACCCGAGAGTCGACGGGCTCACAGACCAAGTCAAGTCTGCATCGCCGGTCACGTTGTCGTTGTCCGACTTGACGATCACAGACAACGATATTGTCGTGCCCGCGCCAATATCAGGAATCGGATCTGGTGCTATCTCCGCCGAGAGATCCGGCTTGGCTATCACCAAAACATAGAGCGCGCTGCCGATCAACGCGGCAACCACGATTATTGCCACGACAGTAATCCACATCTTCTTCTTGTCACCCTTCTTCGGCGGCGAAGCCAATTCTGGCTGCGCTGGCTCCGCTGGCTCCGCGGGTGGACCAGAAGCATTCTCCACTACAGCTGACTCGCTAGAATCTACGTTCTCTGACACGGTTATTTCCCCCTACACACAGAGGCTCGATTAGCAAACAGTCGAGGTAAGTGCAATTCCTCTATAAATATGCTGTCTCATCCGGGTCGTGTAAAGAGGGGAACGGCCCTGCGTTTTTCGAACTTCTTCCAGCTGGAGGGCGGTTTCTCCGAGACAAAGTCGAAATCGAAGTTCCAAGATTGATTGCGATTCTCCAAAGAAAGATAGCGCGCGTTCCATAGACCAGATGGAGTCTCGCCTGATCGACGGGGACGAAGTTCAGCGGGACGAACCACGCTAGGGAAATGGAGGAACAGGATAACGGTCTCAACAGGGCGACCAGGAGTCATCACGTACCGCCTCATCAGGCATCTTGAACCGAGCGGATTTCGCCGTTTGCGTTTGCCCATTCTTTCGGGAGACGAGAGTCGCCAAATAAGCCGCGCGGTTTCCACCGCCTCTAATTCAACCTGACATGAAAGAGGCGCGAGTCCTTCCGAATTTCTTCTGACAATGGCCCCCAATATTCGAACGATGTGCCAATACGACACTCATTGTCGCAATATTCATATACCAAAGAGCTTATTCAATGGGCTGGCTTACCCGAGAAGGCGCGATTTGGAGGCGCCAAGTACGGCGGTTCGGAGCGTGCTGGAACGGGTGCTGGGGGGCCGTCATGGGACGGCTCGTAGAGAGCTCGGAAATGGGAGCCGGGCCTGGAAGGAAAGAGAGTGCGGGGGATTGAAAATTGAGTATTGAGAGATTAAGAGTTCTCAGAATCTGTGCCTCGGTCGTGATTGCGGTTGCCATTGCGATACCTATAGCAGCCGTGACGGACACAATCATCGGAAAGGCGGAGGCTGCGCCCGAAGGAGGAACCCTCCGAATGGGGTACATGCAGAAGGTCGACAGCCTGAACCCGAATGTTGGTTTGGTCGACGCAGCGTACGTCTTCTACGGGTTGGTATACGATACGATACAGTGTGTCGACGCGGACCTGAACATAGTAGGCAACCTTGTTCTGAATTCAACCGTGGATGAGACTTACATGCCTTACGGATCGGCCTGGCTGATGGACATAACTCAACACGCTACCTGGCATGACGGCGAGCCGGTGAAGGTCGAGGACGTCGTGTTCACCGTCAACACCATGGCGGACAACTTCTTGCAGATGTGGGCATATCAGCCATACGCCTACTACATGGACGGCGCGGAGAAAGTCGACGAGGACACTCTGAGGGTGTACTTCTACGACAGAGGCTCCCTGGAGCAGGAGCCAATGTCCGCCGCATACGCGAGGATGATATGCATACCGGTCTTCCCGAAGCATGTTGTTGACAAAATGACCATCGGAGACTTCGGGTTCAACTGGATCGGAGCGACCGAGGGTCAAGATCCACCTCTTGTCGGATCAGGGCCGTTCATGGCAACGGAGAACATCATCGAAGAGTTCACGGTGGGAGACAAGATAACGCTTGTCAAGAACCCCAACTATCACTGGAAGCAGGAAAAAGGTCTGGAACTCCAGTTCGATAGACTTGAGATGCGGTTCTTCAACGACGCTTATGCTATGGCTCTGGCCCTTGAGACGGGAGAACTCGACATCGCCCAGTTCCCGCCTTCGGAGTACCTCGCGATCAAGGATAAGGTAGCGAGCGGTGAGCTCAAGGACATCGAGACCTACGACGGACCCAAGTGTACTCAGTACTGGACGGAAGTCGCGATCTGCATGGGCACAGGCGGAGAGAACCCGTCGAGGCTCGACCCGGTCATAAGGCAGGCGATGGCTCATGCCACTGACAAGACCTACATCGTGAACAACCACTACCTGGGCCTTGCGGATGAGGGATCGACGCTCATACCTCCTGTCAATGAGCAATGGCACTATGAGCCGACGGCAGACGAGCTCTACGAATTCGACCTGGATCTCGCCAACGCGCTGCTCGAGGACGCCGGATACAGACACATAGATGGTTCGGGAGTGCGGGCGGCGACGGCAGACAGCTACGCGGTACAGGCAAGCCTCGTCCCAGAAGGGACCAAGCTGTCGTACGAAATGGCGATAAGACAGGAGTATCCGGAGGAGCGGCAGATAGCCATGTTCCTCAAGGAGCAGTGGGGCGAGATCGGCATCGAGATCGTCTATGACATCATGACCGAGGCCGCCCTTGGCAATCTGGTGTACACGTATGAATACGACACGATGATGTGGTACTGGAGCGCGGACGTGGATCCGATGTACCAGCTGTTCTGTCAGACCAAAGCCTCCTTTGGCGGCTGGAACGACAACATGTACTCCACGCCGACGTATGAAGAGAACTTCAGGGCCCAAGTCATGGAGTTCGACGTGGAGAAGAGGGAGGAGTACGTGGACAACTGCCAGAGGGTGCACTACCTCGATGCATACTACCTCATCCTGGCATATGTGTACCAGACCTACGCTTGGAGAACGGACAACTTCATCGGCTGGGGCGACTGGGATGCCCATCCAGGTCTGAGCGCGGACAATTTCTGGTCCGGAGCTCCGCTCTACTTCGAGCTGGAGTACATAGGCGGACCCGCAATCGAGATCCCGTGGCTGGCGATCGGTGTTGGCATGGCGGTCATAGTCGCAGCAGCGGTTGCCGCCGTCGTTCTGAAGAAAAAAGGCGGCAAGAAGAAGAAACCGGAGAAAGAGAAATCGAGCCCGCTTGGAGAGTAGACCAAATCGTGCGAAACCCCTTATATCCTGATTTCAGCCAAAGGGATGAAAGGCGAACGATAGAAATCAGGGACGGTCAGGAGGCCCCTGCTCGGCGCAGCGACGAGGGCTGACATGCGGGGGACCGCGCGATGGGACCACAACGCAGGGGAACGCCTTTGGAAGGCACGCAGAACGAAACGCATGAACCGAAGCAAGGTGAATGGCTTGGTGAGCACGAGGGCATACATCGCCAGGAAGCTAGTCTACGTATTCATCACGTTGATAGTGATAATCTCGTTCAACTTCTTCCTGTTCAGAGTCATGCCCGGAGACCCCGCTGCAGTCTTGGTGCCGAAGGGCTGCACCCCGGAGCTCCGAGCGTACTTGTTCGAGATGCTTGGCCTAGACAAGCCGCTTCACGAGCAGTACGTTCTCTATCTGAAGCAGGCGCTAACGGGCGAGTGGGGCATTTCTACGGGGGTACGCAAATGGGTTCCGGTCACGGATGTCATGGGCCCGGCCCTTATGAACACGGTCATTCTCCTCGGAACCGGGACGGTTCTTGCGATAATCCTGGGCGTCTCCTTGGGCAAGTTCGTTGCCTGGAGGAGAGGCACGGCAGTGGACGCGATAGGCATGAGCGCCGCGCTGGTCTTCTACTCGATGCCGACGTTCCTGTTCGCGCTCTTCCTTCTGATGATCTTCGCGGGCTACCTCAAATGGTTCCCTATTTGGGGTTCTGAGGGATGGCTGCCGGGGGTCGGGGGCTCGGCTAACCTGGACGAACTCGGTTTAGGCGCCCGGTTAATCAGCAGGCTGTATCACCTGGTACTGCCGCTCACTGCGTTCACGCTCGAAATCATGGCGGAGTTCGCCCTGATCATGAGAAACTCCCTTACGGATGTCCTCACGGAGGACTACATAACCACGGCGCGTGCGAAGGGGCTGTCGAACAAGCAGATTCTCAACGACCACGCGATGCGCAACGCGCTCCTGCCAGTCGTGACCGTCATGGCAATAAGCATCGGGTGGGTGCTGGGCGGCACGATAATGGTGGAGATGGTGTTCTCCTACGATGGACTGGGTCTCATGACTTGGGACGCGGTCCTTGCACAGGATTACGCGCTTCTCCAGGCGCTCTTCCTACTCATGGCCATCGCGGTTCTTGTCGCCAACCTAATCGCAGACATGGTCTACGTCTACCTCGACCCGAGGGTGAAGGTTTGAGAGTGAACAGATGAGTGCCCGACACAAGTCGATACAACCGGGAATGGCCTCCAAGGCCGTATGGAGAGGTCGAGCTGCGGCCCTCATTCCACTGGGCATGATCCTGCTGGCCTGCCTCTTCGTCTTCGCGGGGACAACCTGCAGCCTATACAGCCCCGAGCAGGAGGATGCACGCAGAGCCTCCGCGCTCTCGCTTCAGGACGCGGTCAGCCCATTGGCGGATGCAGGGTTGTACGACGACGTTCTGGCAGGAGTCATCGTGGAGCTGGACGGGTCTGGATCCACGGACAATGTTGCGGTAGTGAACTACACCTGGACGATAGAGGACGGGACGACTCCTGTCGTGCTCGAAGGAGAAGTCGTCGAGCTTGTGCTCTTGGAGCCTGGCACTTACACCATAACGCTCAACGTCTCGGACGCCGAGGGCAACTGGGACACGGACAGCACGCCCATCACGGTCAGAGCAGACACGGAACCTCCGATTCCGAGCGGTGTGCCCAGAAAAGTCGTGGTCGGGACACTGGTGGATTTCGACGCTTCCTCGTCAGTGGACAACGCACGTATAGTCAATTACTCGTGGATATTCGTATATGGCGACGAGGAGGTCGTGTTATATGGCGTATCGCCTTCATTCTGGTTCAACAGGTCGGGGCTGTACGATGTCAACTTGACGGTAACGGACGCCTCCGGTCTCTTCGGGAGCGTGGTCGTGACCGTTGATGTGTACTCGAACCCCACCTGGTTGTCGGAAAACTGGCTGAAGCTCCTTGTCACCATTCTGACCATAGGCGGGGCAACTTATTACCTGGTCAGCAAGATTAAGCGGGACCACGCCCTGCTCACACCCTCCGACGCGGAGAAACTGCGGCTTAAACTGAAGGGGGCCAGGAAGACTTGGAAGATATTCCGGTCGAACAGGATCGGTTTCAGCGGTTTCCTGGTCCTGATAGTGTTCATTGTGGTGGGCGTGTTCGCCCCTTGGTTCTCCACTGTGAAGGACCCCAACCTGTACGACAACCACGAGCCCAACATTCCCGGGGTCGATGGCGCTTGGATCCAGAGGAATCCGTTGTCACCGTCGCTCTCGCCCTCGGAGTATCTCGGCGTAGTGCATCCGCTCGGCACTGACTACATCGGGCAGGATGTCTGGAGCATGACAGTGTATGGGACAAGAGCATCCCTCATCGTCGGCTTGGTGGCGACGGCCATTTCAGCGTTGCTCGGAGCGGGCATTGGGCTGGGTGCAGGTTACTTCGGGAAAGCGACGGACGAAGTCCTGATGAGGGTGACCGATTTCTTCCTGGTCCTTCCCTGGTTCCCGCTCATGATCGTCATGATGGCGATCCTCGGAAGGGAGTTCGTGTGGATCATCGTGGTCATTGGCATAACGAGCTGGCCGTCCACTGCGAGGATCGTCAGGTCGCAGGTGCTCACCGTCAAGGAGAGGCAGTTCATCGAACGGGCAAGGGCAGTCGGCGCAGGGGACGCTCACATCATATCGAAGCACATAATGCCGAACGTGATGCCGCTCATCTTCGCCAACACGGTTCTGTTGATCTCGCTGGCGATATTCTCCGAATCCTTCCTGGACTTCTTCGGACTGGGAGACCCCACGGTCATAAGCTGGGGGACGATGCTGGAGGGGGCCTACAAATACGGCGCGTTCTATCAGGGGTCGTGGTGGACCATCGTCCCGCCTGGGCTGGCGATATTGATGATGGTGCTGTCGTTCTCACTTGTTGGATACGCACTCGACGATGTGTTCAACCCGAAGCTGAGGAAGAGGTGAGCGGCACTTCACTTCTGCCGAGACTATATCTGCACAGCGCGTGCTCTCGAAGCATGTGAGGAACAAAAGAAGAAGATATGAAGATGTTTCGGAGCTCCAGTGGTCCCGGGAAACCTCACTGCTTCGCTGCCAGCTCCGCCTGCCACTTCCTGTAGTAGGTCAGGTAGCCCATCGCGAACTTGTCCTCGCCCCAGAAGAGCTTCGAGGCCTTGAGTGCGAACATCATGTCCGCATCGTTCGGGTTGCCGATGAAGCAGCTCATGCCTTCACCAGCGCACATTAGCATGAAGGTGGCATTCAGCTTCGGCCTCGCGGGAAGTCCGAACGAGGCGTTGCTCAATCCCAGCGTGGTGTTCACACCGTACTTCTCGGTCACCGTTCTGATCGTGTCAAGGGTCGCCATCGCACCGCTGTCGGATGTCCCGCATGCCAGCGCGACGCAGTCGATGATGAGGTTCTTGCGGTCCATGCCGGCCTTCTCGGCGCGCTCGATTATCCTGCCGGCAATCTCGACCCTCTTCTCCGTGGTCGCGGGGATCCCGGCGTCGTCGATGACCAGACCGACCAACGCCGCATCGTACTCTGCGGCCAGCGGTATCACGACATCCATCCTCTTCTCCTCTCCGGTGGTGGAGTTGATCCCAGGTCTCCCCTTCACCGTCTTCAGAGCCTCAGCGAGGACTGCCGGGTCGGAAGTGTCGATCCACAAGGGTACGTCGACCGCATCCTGGACGATCCTGAGGGCTTCGAGCATGGCGTGCTTCTCGTCGATACCTGGAACGCCCACGTTGATATCCAGTATGTCCGCTCCGGCCTCAACCTGCTTCTTCGCCTCGCCAGCGAGAACCTCGAACTCGCCGGCCTTCAACTTCTCGATCAGAGCTTTCCTGTTTGTCGGATTGATCCTCTCTCCGACAATCACGGGGGTGTTGGTCGCCCCGATCTTCACTGTCCTCTCAGTCCCCTTGAGCTCGATGACCGGTACCTTTGCGCGTGGCATGTTTCATCCTCCCTCAGCCGGGACATCGCCTCGCCCCAGAAAAAGGTTTCGACGACATGCCAGGCCACACATCGGACGTCTCACGATGGCCGGCGACCACCTGTCCTGTGGAGGTTGGCTGCGAAGCTTCCGGGTGCGCAGACAGTCAGGACCGCACACGCGGTGAACGGCTTCCAACGGAAACTGTCATCAAGTAATAAGGCAATCCACCCATGCAGGGTTCGATGAGATGAATCTAAAGCACCCGAGGCCATTCAGATCGCTCTTCAGGTTCTCGAAGCAGTTCATGCGGAAATCGGGTTCCCCGCCAGGCACTCTCGTCTACACGGGAGACAAGAAGGTCGATAAGACCCGGATCTCAGTGATGGAGTACAGCGACGCCGAGTTCTTCGAGAGGGAGGTCGAGGACGTCAGCACCTGCTTCCCTTTGAAGGAGAAACCCACGGTAACATGGCTGAACATCAACGGCCTCCATGATATCCACACAATGGAGACCATCGGAAACGCCTTCGGCATACATCCTCTCGTCCTCGAGGACATACTCAACGTCGACCAGAGGCCGAAGTTCGAGGATTTCGAGGACTACATCTTCATCGTTCTCAAAGTGGCCTACCTCGACGAGACGAGGAACGACCTCCAGATGGAACAGATAAGCCTCATAGTGACGCGGAACTGCGTGATAACGTTCCAGGAGACGGAGGGCGACGTGTTCGAGGGCATCAGGGAGCGCGTCCGCAGCTACAAGGGGCGCACCAGACGCATGGGGGTGGACTACCTTGCGTACGTCCTCATAGACGCGATCGTCGACAGCTACTTCGTGATACTGGACAGACTTGGGGAACGCACGGAGACGCTGGAGGACGAGCTGGTGGCGAAGCCAGACCCGGAGACGCTCCAGACGATATATCGTCTCAAAAGGGATATGATATTCCTCCGGAGGGCGGTCTGGCCCCTGCGTGAGGCGATCGGCGCCCTCGGGAGGGACACCAGTCCGCTTTTGCAGGAGAGCACCCAGGTGTACCTGAAGGATGTCTACGACCACACCATACAAGTGATCGACACGGTCGAGTCGTTGAGAGACATGGTCACGGGTATGCTGGACATTTATCTGTCGAGCGTCAGCAACAAGATGAACGAGATCATGAAGGTGCTGACGATCATAGCCACGATATTCATCCCGCTGACCTTCCTCGCAGGAGTCTACGGGATGAACTTCAGGTACATGCCCGAGCTGGAGTCCCACATCGCCTATCCTCTGCTACTGATTGGCATGACTTGCGTGGCCGCTCTGATGCTCGTCTACTTCAGGATCAAACGCTGGCTGTGAGTCGCGGACAGCTGCTGCGGGACAACCTTCGTCACGGCCGTGTTGGCAACGAATCCCGGCGAACACCTCCAGTCGTCTGTATGGCACGCGCGAAAACGTACAGAAACATTAATTAGGCAACTGCGTATGCCGTCTCAATTCGGATGGAAGTCCAGGGTCTTCGCGACTGATTGGCCTTTCTTCCGAGCCAACGCCCCCCGGAGACACCGTTTCCGGGAAGGCAAGGGGGTATACACCAATGGAAGAAATCGTGACACAGTTGAAAAACGCTGTGATAAACTACGAGATGGAGACCATCGCCGATCTCGCCAAGAAGGCTGTCGATCAGGGCGTTGATCCGCTAGTCGCCATCGACAAGGGATTGGCGGAAGGAATTAAGACAGTGGGCGAGAGATTCGGAAAGGGAGAGATCTTCCTGCCCGAGCTCGTCATGGGCGCAGAGGCCATGAAGGCTGCGCTGGCCGTACTTGAGCCTGCGGTGCCAGCGGGACAGCACAGGGAGACGGCCGGAAAGGTGCTCATCGGGACTGTCCAGGACGACATCCACGAGATCGGAAAGAACCTCGTCTCGACAATGCTAGCATCGAACGGATTCGAAGTTGTGGACCTTGGCGTCAACGTCCCTGCCCAGGACTTCCTGAAGAAGGCGGGAGAGGTCAAGGCGAACATCGTCGCGATGTCCGCACTTATGACGACGACCATGCCGAGGATGGCAGAGGTCATCGCTCCGCTCAAGAAGGACAACCCATCCGTGAAGACCATCATCGGAGGCGCACCAGTCACGGACGTGTACGCCAAGGAGATCGGCTCCGAGGGGTACAGCGGCGACGCGTCTGGAGCCGTCGACGTGGCGAAGAAGCTCCTTGGGTGAGTGCAATGTCATACGGCATCGTGCGCGGGACGCGCTTCCAGATTCTGAGCAAGGATGACCTTGACAGGATCCACTGGGGCACACTGCACATCCTCGAGAAGGTCGGTGTACAGGTCGACAGCCCCACATGCAGGAAGCTCTTGAAGGAAAACGGCTGCGAAGTCGATGAGGAGGCAAGGTCGGCCAAGATACCTTCCCACCTCGTCATGGAAGCTCTCAGCAAGAAGAAGTCCACGATTACCCTCGCTGCAAGGGACCCAAAATATGACGCGAGACTCGACCTGAATCACAGCTACATGTGCGCGAACGGTAATGGCGCTGTGGCGGTGGACTTCGAGACGGGTGAGAGGAGGAACTCGACGAAGCAGGACCTGGTCGACTCCACGAAGATATGCGACGCCCTGCCGAACGTGCACGTCCACTGGCCGATGGTCAGCTCGACCGACGTGCCAGCGTCTGTCGTGCACCTGCACGACCTTGAGGCCTCTCTGAACAACACGGGGAAGCACGTCATGTACGAAACGGGCGTGACTCTCGAGGACGCCAAGAACCTAACGGCCATGGGTTACGCGGCGGCTGGGGGCGAGAAGGAGTACCGCAGGAGGCCGATCACATCGTGTCTCCAGTGCACCTACGCGCCCCTGCAGCACGACGCGGGCGTCATGGACGCCAGCCTGGAGTTCGCCAAGAACGGCGTGCCACTGGTGTTCTTCACCATGCCACAGCCCGGCGCGACCGGCCCAGCGTCGCTGGTCGGTTCGATGGTCGTGGGCAACGCCGAGGTTCTGAGCGCACTCGTGATGACCCAGCTCGCGTCTCCGGGTGCGTCCGTGATATACGGACTCGGCATCGCTCCGCTCGACATGAAGACCACCGTCAGGGCGGGCGGCAGTCCAGAACATGCGATATGCTCGGCGATGGGCACGGAGATGGCACACTACTACGGCATGCCGTCGTGCGTGGGCGTCTCCGGGACCGCGAAGGAACCAGGCATACAGGCCGCCATGGATACCTACACCGGCTGTGTCGGTCCCCTGCTTGCTGGCGCCGACCTCATGTGCGGCATAGGCTTGCTAGAGGACTCCAGCTGCCTCCACCTCGAGCAGGTCGTGATCGACAATGAGATTGTCGGGGCCATTGCAAGGCTGATCCGTGGCGAGTGGGCGGACGACGACACGCTTGCGCTGGATGTCATCGAGAAGGTCGGGATCGGCAAGAACTACCTTGCCCAGAAACACACGATGAAGTACCTCCGGACGGACCACTTCATGCCGACGCTTGTCGACAGACGCTCAGAGGACGCCTGGTCGACGACCGGGAAGAAGACCATGAGAGACTCCGCCAGGGAGAAGGTCAAGGAGATACTGGCTACTCACAAGGTACCGGGGCTCCCAGACGGCGCGAACAGAGACCTCGCAGCGATCATAGAGAAGGCGAAGAAGCCCTTGTGGGGCGGCGAGTCGAAGGTCCACTAGGCTATGCAGTGTACAAACCTGAAACCGGGGCCAGGCGAGGAAGTCGTCCTGGCTCCGAGCAATTGTATTTCTATCGCACGCGGCCCGCCGAAGAGGCTTGGCCGCGCGGGCTGGCAGGACGAACCAGAAGGGATTCAGAATGGCTAACTCCATACCGATAAGGTGCAAGCGGCAGGTACTGGACTCCGAGGGCGTGCAGCGGATCAGATACGCCGCGCTCGAGATCCTCGAGCGAACGGGTGTCGCCGTTATGAGTAAAAAAGCGCAGAAACTCCTCCGTGACGCAGGATGCGATTTTGACGAGAAAAGTTCAATTGTGAGATTCCCTCCGAGCCTCGTCGAGGGCCTCGCCCGTAAGAACAAGCGGAGCGTGACATTCTTCGGGCGGACCCCGAGGCATGACGCGAGGCTCGACGGCGAGCACGTCCATGTGTGCAGCGATGGGAACGGCACGATGGCAATGGACTTCGAGACGAGGGAGCGACGCGTATCCAGGAAGGAGGATGTCGGGAAGGCTGCATTCGTATCGGACGCGCTGAAGGGGCACGGAGTGAACTGGCCCAGCGTGACCTCTCAGGACGTCCCCATGGGGACCAGGCACATACACGACCTCCAGGCATCCCTGGAGAACACTGAGAAGCACATCACACTGGCCACCAACACGACCTATTGGGAGGTCGAGGACGTGCTGGCACTCGGCGCGGCGGCTGCAGGAGGAATCGATGAGTTCGAGAAACGACCGTTCCTGTCGTCAATCCACACGAGTTCGTCACCGCTTCAAATCGACGCGGACGGCATCGACGCCGGGTTCGTCGCAGCGGACGGCGGGATGCCCATCTGCTTCTATGTCATGCCAGGTCCGGGCGCCACCGGTCCGGTCACCCTTGCTGGCTCAGTAGCCGTCGCCGTCGCCGAGGCCCTGGCAGGCAACACGATAATCCAGCTGCACAGGCCGGGAACGGCCTTCGTGTTCGCATGCGGGATGGCGGTACTGGACATGAAGGCGTCCACCCGGGCCGGAGGAGGGCCTGAGCACGGGTTGACATCCGCAGCTTACACGCAGATGGCGCACCACTTCGGATTCCCCGCTCTTTCCGGAGGTTTCGTGACCACCTCCAAGGAACCGGACGAGCAGGCGGCCTACGAGAAGTTCGCCAGTGCGGTGACCCCGATACTCGCAGGCACGGACATGCTCGCCGGGATCGGGCTACTCGAAGACTGCAGGACGATATGGCTGGAGCAGATGGTTATCGACGACGAGATCTCGAGGATCATAGGCAGGATGGCTCAGGGAATCGAAGTCTCAGACGACAGCCTCGCGCTCGATGTGATCAACAGCGTGGGCCCGGGTAAGGACTTCCTCGGGCAACGACACACCATGGAACGCTTCAGGAAGGAGCATTTCATGCCTGTGATATCGGACCGCTCCTCATGGGATTCGTGGACGGCAGGGGGTTCGAAATCCACGCTCACCAGAGCTGGTGACGAGGTGCGGAGGATACTTAAGGAGCACACCGTCGAACCGGTGAGGGACGAGATGGGCGAGGTCGCAGCTTCACTGATCAAGAAGAGAGCCAAGTGACGGCCTCTTCGGCCGTCTCATTCCTTGACGGTCGAGAACGACGCGCATGTCAGCGTCCTCGCGACTCCCTCGACGTCCCTGAGCCTGTCGACCACTAGGTTCCCAATCTCCTCCATGCTGGAGCCTCTGACTTTCAAGAGGATGTCGTACTCCCCTGACACAAGGTGTACCTCGAATATCCCGGGGATATCGGCGATTTCCTCGGCGGTCTCACGCTGGGACCGTCCTTCAGCGTGATCGAACTGGGCGAGTATGAACGCGGTCACACCGATGCCTAGCTGGGAGTAGTCCGGGACCGCCGTGTATCGCCTGATGACCCCTCTCGTCTCCATGCGTGCGATCCGGTCGTGTACAGTCGCTCGTGGTATGTCCAAGGCTTTGGCGATCGCCTTCGTCGTCTTGCGAGAGTCTTTGGTGAGTTCCTCCAGGATCGATCTGTCCTTCTCGTCCAACATATATCGTCAATATGACGGAATTAATATATCAATATTGCCATTATCCGGATTGTATCCGTGTTTTCTGCAGATAATGCCAAATAGAAGGCCGACGTATCGGCTTTCCGACGGAATGACCATGCAACAGACGATCGCGCGCCTCAAGGACGCGAAGATGACTCACATCCTCAGGATACAGAGCGCAGCCCTCAAGGCGACCCACGACTACATGTACGACAGCGGTGTGGTCCAGGGAATGCCCGTTATCCTCTCGCCGGAGACGGACCCGCTGAATCACCCCCACTTCGACGCCTCCGTGGACTACTACGGCCAGAGGCTCCATCTCACGAAGAGCATGATACTCCACAAGCAGCTCTCCCTGCTCAACGGGGGCTTCGACAAGATATACGTCATGTCTCCGAACGTCCGGCTCGAACAGGGCGAGCTTGGGCAGACCGGCAGGCATCTGTTCGAGTTCACCCAGGTCGACATAGAGCTCAAGGAGAAGACGAAGGGGGATTTCATCAGCCTCGTGGACGGCATGATAGAGAGGGTTTTCGCCTTCGTGACGAGGGAGTGCGCGGCAGACCTCGACGCGCTCGGCAGGAAGCTCACGGTACCGTCCCTCCCGCTCAGAGTGTACGAGTCGGAGGAGTTGAGAGCGGAGTATGGCGAGGACTTCGAGGCTATGGCCTCCATGCGGGAGGAAGACCCCTTCTGGGTACTCAACTTCCCCCGTGAGTTCTACGACAGAGAGGACAAGCGAACGAGAGGATACTTTCACAACTACGACGTCTTCTGGCCCGAGGGCTACGGAGAGGCCCTCTCCGGTGGTGAGAGGGAATGGGAACACGACGAGATAGTCCGCAAGATGCGGGAGCGCAACACGCCCGTGGACGCGTTCAAGACATACCTCGATGTGGCGAGACAGGGACTCATACCAAGGACAGTCGGAGGCGGCCTAGGAATAGAGAGGATGGTTAGGTTCCTCACTGGGCAGGGGCACGTGAGAGATGTGACACTGTTTCCCAGAGTTCCAGGCGAGAGGATAGGTTTCTGAGCGAGACAGCCCGTCGCGATGCCATCCAGTGCCTATGATATCGACTCGACCCTCGCGCCACCGCCTGGCGTTGTGACGAAGGACTTCGACTCCAATCCCGTCGCACTCCTGAACGCGCGGGTCATCGCCAACCTTATCCTCCCGGCGTCACGTTCCGCAAGTGCGAACATGGCTGGGCCGGATCCCGCGAGGGAGATGCCGAGGGCGCCCGCCTCGAGCCCGCTCTCGCGCACCACATCGAAGCCGGGCACGAGCTTCTTCCTGTACGGGACAGAAAGGCGATCATCCAGGTATGACCCGACCGCCCGCGCATCACGTCTCATCATCGCGTGCACCATTCCAGATGCAAAGGAGAGGTTCCGGACCGCGTCGTCGATCGCGACCTTCTTCGGCAGGACCGCTCTGGCATCCCGTGTCTTCACCGAGATGTCCGGCATCAGGACGACGACCTGCAATTCGGGCGGCTTGATTGCGATAATCTTCCTCGCTTCAGCGTCGGCGACCACCGTGAATCCCCCGTAGAGAGCCGCTGCCACGTTGTCGTAGTGTCTCACACCGGAGACCAGCTCCTCGCCCATGGCCGCGGCCTCGAGTATCACTTCCTTGTCCTTCACGCCAAGAATAGCGGCCATCGCGAGTGCTCCTCCGACAGACGACGCAGCGCTGCTCCCTATGCCGCTTCCTGGTTTCATTCCCTTCTTGACGGTCATGGTGAAGCCCTGCTTCCCGTTGTCGCAGAGCTCGGCCAGCCTCATGGCTGCGTACGAGGACGTGTTCTCCTCCGAGGCGGTGGGGACTTCGTACTTGCCGGTCACTCTTAGGGCGACACTGCCCTTCCCGGTCCGCCTGATGGATATCCTGTCGATCGGGGAGGCCAGACAGAGTCCGAACGAGTCGAAGCCCGGGCCGAAGTTGGCGATCGTGGCAGGCGAGGTGACCATTGCCTTATCAGATCTCATCGAAGATACCTGATCGACTGAGATGCTGTGATGGCATATTAAACCACACACAGAGGCTCACGGACGCGGCTGGGAACTGGCCGTTTGCGGCATCCGCAAAGACCCATGCCAGGAGCTGCGAAGGGCTTATATGTCGCACAACCATAGCAGGCGCGGATTCCGCGGGGAAAGGTCGTCATGGTCTCCTACGAGATAAGATGCATCGAATGTGGACAGGTACACGAGACGGATAGGCCTGCCTATGCATGCTCCTCGTGCGGTGACCTTCTGGAAGCCGTAATCGACGAAGACGAGGCGGCTCAACTGCTCGAAGAGAACGAATACGACAGCCGGCCGCTGTCGGTCTGGAGATACCGTGAGGCCATCCCAGTCGAGGAGGAGACGCGCGTGGTCTCCCTGATGGAAGGGGGAACCCCCCTCATCCGGTGTAGGCGGCTGGAGGAGGAGCTCGGGGTGAAGAACCTCTGGATCAAGTTCGAGGGCACCAACCCGACTGGCTCCTTCAAGGACAGGGGCATGACCGTCGGAGTGACGAAGGCCCTGGAGCTCGGCATGAAGGTCGTGACGTGCGCCTCGACCGGGAACACGTCGGCGTCCCTCGCCGCGTATGCAGCACTCGCGGACCTTGACTGCGTGGTATTGATACCCGAAGGGAAGATCGCTCTCGGGAAGCTGGCCCAGGCGATGATGCACGGAGCGGACGTGCTGGCCATAAAGGGCAACTTCGACCAGGCAATGGACCTGGTCATGAGGGCGTCCGATGACCTCGGCATGTATGTCCTCAACTCGGTCAACCCGTTCAGGATAGAAGGGCAGAAGACCGCAGCCTACGAGATCTGCGACCAGCTCGGGGGCACGACCCCCGAGGTCCTGTACATCCCGGTCGGAAACGGGGGCAACTCCTCAGCATACTGGAAGGGGTTCAAGGAGTACGACACGATGGACATGGTCTCCGGCTGCCCGTCCATAAGGGGTGTGCAGGCGGATGGAGCAGCGCCGATAGCTGCGATGTTCGAGGAAAACAGCACGGAGCTGACGCCCGTGGAGACGCCGGACACCGTCGCCACAGCCATCCGGATAGGCAACCCTGCGAACTGGACCAAGACGGTGAGGGCGCTCAGGGAATCGGGCGGGGCCGCGTTCTCCGTCCCCGATGAGGAGATACTCGAAGCGCAGAAGTTCATGGCGCGTCTAGAGGGCATATTCCCTGAACCTGCCGGAGCCGCTGCGCTCGCGGGCCTGATGAGAGACCTCGAGGAGGACCTCGTCGACCGGTCGTCGCTCATAGTCTGCGTCTCGACGGGACACGGCCTCAAAGACCCGGATACCGCCATATCCCAGAGCGTGAGACCCAGGGCGATAGACCCGACGATGGAGGCGCTCTCCAGAGTACTCGGAGGTCCGAAGGAATGAGGGTCGTACTTATCGGCTTCGGCGTCGTCTCGCGCAGCTTCGCGGAGATAATCCATACCCAAGCGAGCGGCCTCACCAGGGATTACGGCCTGCGTCCCAGGGTGGTGGGCATCGTCGACAGCAGGGGGGCCGCGACCTCCGCAGACGGCATCGACATCCAGACGGCCCTGAAGTCGAAGGAGGCGACAGGTACGCTCGAGGAGCTGGGGCCGAACATCTACACGGAGGGCAAGGGCGCCCTCGACGTCATAAGGGAGGTCGACTGCGAAGTCGTCGTCGAGGCGACCCCCAGCGAGTTGACGACGGGAGAGCCTGGGCTGAGCCATGTCCGCACCGCGATGAAGGAGGGCAGACATGTCATCTGCGTGAACAAGGGCCCTCTGGCGCTCGCCATGCCGGCATTGATGGAGCTGGCCAACCACAACGACATCAAGTTCAAGTTCAGTGGCACGGTAGGAGGGGGGACACCGGTCCTCGACCTCGCCAAGAAGTGCCTCGAGGGATGCACCATAAACTCGATCAAGGGTATCCTCAACGGGACATGCAACTACATACTCACCAAGATGACCTCGGAGGGCGTCGAGATGAAGGACGCGCTCGCGGAGGCTCAGAGGCTCGGATACGCGGAGGCGGATCCCACGGCGGACGTGGACGGCTTCGACAGCGCGTGCAAGCTCGTGATCACTTCGAACTACGTGTTGGGCACGTCCCTGTCGGTCAAGGATGTGGACATAACGGGTATCACCGGCGTGACGAAAGAGGACATCGCAGCTGCTGAGGCGGACGCGAAGGCCATGAAGCTGATAGGCTTCGTCGGAGACAGGGCCAGGGTGGCCCCTGAGCTGGTGCCTGTCACGCACCCGCTAAACGTATCAGGAACTTTCAACGCCATCACATTCGATACGGATCCCGCAGGAGAGATAACGCTGGTCGGCAAGGGGGCGGGCGGCAGGGAGACGGCGAGCTCCGTACTGCGCGACCTGATCGAGATCAGGAAGGATTTCACAAGATAGAGAGGCGATGTCTGAGGACCCAGGTGCTGGACAATGAAGATAGTCATGAAATTCGGCGGTGTGAGCGTGGCTGACGGCGAGAGCATGAGGAACGTCGGCAAGATAGTCGAGAGATTCCGAGCCGAAGGAAACGATGTCGTCGTAGTGACATCTGCCATGTTCAACGTGACGAACTCCCTCCTGGACGCCGCCACAAGAGCGGGGAAGGGGCAGAGGGAGCACGTCCTCAAGTTCGTCGAGGACACAAGGGCGAGGCACATCCAAAGCGCGAGGACTGCGATGAGCGACAAGAATGTGCTCGAAAGGACGATCCAGGCCGTCGAGTCCAAGTGCGATGATCTGAAGAACATTCTACTCGGTATCGCCCACATCGGAGAGCTCACGCCCAGGTCAAAGGACTTCGTCGTCGGGTTCGGCGAGAGATTCTCCGCGCCGATACTCCAGGGGGTCCTTGAGGACCAGGGGATGAAGGCGAAGGCCTTGACCGGAGGGGAGGCCGGGATAATCACGGACGACCACTTCGGCTGGGCTGAGCCGCTGATGAATGTGACGACCCTCGAGGTACGGCAGGTGATAGACCCGCTCGTCGAGAAGGGAGTCGTTCCGGTCGTGGGCGGGTTCATCGCCGCCACGCAGGACGGCACACACACGACCCTCGGACGAGGAGGCTCGGACTTCACTGCGTCCATCATAGGCGCGGCGATACGGGCCGACGAGGTATGGGTCTGGAAGGATGTCGAGGGGCTCATGACCGCGAACCCGGCGATTGTGAAGGACGCGCGCATGATTGACAGGATCTCCTTCTCCGAGGCGATGGAGCTCGCGCACTTCGGCGCCCAGGTGATACACCCGAAGGCCCTGGAGAGCGCTGGTAGGTTCCAGCTGCCGTTCCGAGTCAAGAGCTTGTCGAACGCAGACGGCCCCGGGACACTCATAGTGAAGGAGGTCAAGGTGAAGGACGGCAACGTCGTGAAGGCGATAACGAACATCGACGATGTCGACCTCATCACGGTCAGCGGCGCGAGCATGGTGGGCACCCCGCGGCTGGCCGCGAGAGTGCTGGAGATCCTCACGGACGAGGACATCGACGTGCTGATGATATCGCAGAGCTCCTCCGAGGAGAGCATCACCCTCGCCATACCGAAGACCGACGGTTCCAAGGCCCAGAACGCCCTCGAACTATCCCTTCTGGGGTCCAAGCAGGTGCGGGAGGTGTCTATCGAGGCCGGCCTGAGCATCCTGGCCGTCGTCGGAGCCGGGATGAGGGGCACGCCTGGGGTGGCCGCTCGCGTGTTCGGGACGATGGCAGCCAACGATGTCAACATACGTGCGATAGCCCAGGGATCATCCGAGCTGAACATATCGTTCATAATCCGAAAGCAGGACGCGCCGAAGGCGATAACCGCCCTTCACGCAGACTTCAAGCTGGGAGAGTGCGCCTGAATGGCGAAAGGCAGGCCGATCCTCAGGAGCGAGGCGATGAAGAAAGGCGAGTCCAGGGCGGCCGCACGCGGCCTTCTCCGGGCGACCGGTTTCGAGGATGATGACTTCGACAGGCCGCTCATCGCAGTCGCCAACTCGTTCAACACGATCGTACCAGGGCACATCCACATGGGCCCGCTCGTCGCGGAGGTCAAGCGCGGGATAGAGGATGCGGGCGGAAAGGCGTTCGAGTTCGGAATCCCCGGGATATGCGACGGGATCGCCATGGGACTTCCTGGCATGAGGTACTCGCTGCCGTCGCGTGAGATCGTGGCCGACGCCACAGAGGCGATGGTGGAGGCGCATGTCGCAGATGGCTGGGTCGGCGTCACGAACTGCGACAAGATAACTCCTGGCATGCTGATGGCGTGCGGCAGGATGGACGTCCCCTCGGTCATGCTCACGGCAGGCCCCATGATGCCGGGTGAATACAAGGGGCGAAGGCTCGACGTCATATCGATATTCGAGGCGGTCGGGGAGCTCGCCGCGGGACGCATAGACGATGACGATTTCAGAGAGATAGAGAGACGGGCGTGTCCAGGTGCGGGCTCGTGCGCCGGACTGTTCACTGCGAACACGATGGCATGCATGACGGAGGCGCTCGGGCTGAGCGTCCCGGGCTGCGCGACCAGCCACGCCCTGACGGAGACGAAGAGGGAGATGGCGTACGAGACCGGTAAGCTGGCAGTCGAACTGGTCCGTAAGGGCACTCGGCCGAGGGACATCGTCGACGAGAAGAGCTTCGAGAACGCCGTGAGGGTCGACAACGCGATCGGCGGCTCGACCAATACATGCCTCCACCTCATCGCGATAGCCAAGGAGTTCGGGGTCGCCCTCGACCTGGATGTGTTCGACAAGGTCTCGCGGGTGACGAAGCACATAGTGGCCCTGCGGCCGGGTGGAGAGCATTTCATGATAGACCTTGACGAAGCGGGAGGCATACCTGGCGTCCTGCACGTACTGATGCCCGCGTTGCACGACGCGAAAACCGTGACGGGCAAGAGCATACTGCGGATCGCCGAGGAGGCGAAGGTCGCGGAGAGCAACGTGATAAGGAGCCTGGACAACGCCTACCACGAGGAGGGAGGCATCGCGGCGCTCAGAGGAAGCCTCGCAGAAGAAGGATGCGTCGTCAAGCAGTCGGCTGTGGTCGCATCCATGCGACGTTTCGAGGGGCCTGCAAGAGCGTTCGACTCCGAGGACGATGCGACGAAGGCGATGCTGGCGGGAGAGATAATGAAAGGCGACGCAGTGGTCATAAGGTATCAAGGTCCGAAGGGCGCTCCGGGGATGCCGGAGATGCTCGGACCGACGTCGATCCTCACGGGCCTCGGCCTGGGCGAATCGGTCGCGCTCGTCACGGACGGACGTTTCTCGGGTGGCACGAGAGGCCTCTGCGTCGGCCACGTCTCCCCTGAGGCGTACGTCGGCGGGGCGCTGGCAGCTCTGCGGGACGGGGACATCATAAGGATCGACCTCGACGCAAGAGACATCGACGTCCTGATATCCGAGAGGGAGATCAAGGCGAGGCTGAAGGAGCGGAGGATGCCGGAGCAGAAGGTCGGCGGGTACTTGCGGAGATACAGGGACCAGGTGTCGTCAGCCAGCCTCGGGGCCGTGCTGCAGACCAGCAGCAGATGAACCGCGCCAGAGAAGGGTTTGCGCGAGAGTCGTTAGAGAGGAACTTCTAAGCTGCAGCAAGTAAAGTACTTGGACGTGGGATTCGTTCCACCTCTGAGGGTGATTGGGGAGTGTTGATTCGTGATCGATCTTGAGCACTTGATCGTGACTGGCGCCCCGAGGTTTATCGGATTGGCACTCATCGCCTACTCGCTCTTCCTCATTTACCGTGTCAGAGTGCGATTCTTCGCGGTCATCAGAGGCCTGGTCGTCGTATCCTTCGTCATCACGATCATGCTCCTATGGATATTCGAGACGGCCTGGTTGCTTACCGGAGGCGAGGACCGTGTCCACGACCCGATCATCGGAATATGCTTTGTGGTCGTGACATCCTGGCTGTCGGTCTGGGCCGTGGCTGTCACGACGAGATATCGAACACAGTTCACCACGTCGGCGTTCAGGGAGTGGATGGCCGCCAAGCCTGTCAACTTGGTGACCGTCTGGGGAGCGACGGGGCTTCTGGTGCTCGTCATGGGGATGGTCATCGGCCCTGTCGGAGAGAAAGACCTCGGGGCGGATGGCTGGTTCCTGGCAGTCGTCCTCGGATACCTCCTCACATCCATCGCCCTCGATGTGGCCATGCCGATTTCCGCCAAGAGGAGAGGGAACCTCAGAAGGCTAAACCACAAGGAGAGGCTGGGCTTGGCTCTGCTGGTAGGCTCATGGATCGGAATTCCATCCTTAGAGTACTTCTTCCACCTGTACTACAGGCACGCCGGAGACGTGATCTACGACTACGCTTACTCGTGGATGATGTTCGCGATGTTCGTCTTCCTCCTGAAATCGGTCACGACCCGCAGCTTCAGCGCGCTGGTCGTCGACGCCGAGGTAGAAATGACGGAGCGTGGCGGGTTCAGGTCGTACGACATACCCCGAGGGGTTTACCTATACGAGGACGAAGACAGCAGGTCAGCGACCGACCTGTTCGCCGAACTGGTCACCCTGCCCCTCCGGCCCGATGTCGCGATACCGGAGAAGGATAGCGGTACATCGGACACCCTCGCGTTCCTCATACCGAAAGGGCTGATGGTGACGAGAGTCTTCCCGGAGCGCATAAGGGAGGAGTATCACCTCAAGGTTACCCCCATAATCTGGCTGACTGAGTCTACTGGCGACAGGAGGATCCCTCCCACGAGCATCGCGCTCCTGACGGACGCGCTGATCCGGTTCATGGAAGGCAACCCGAACAGCATAGTCCTCGTCGACGGTGTGGAGTACCTGCTCACGTTCAACGACTTCAACAGGGTGCTCAGATCGTTGGACGCGCTCAACGAGACGACATGGATAACCCGGTCCAGACTGATAATCTCGGTCAACCCCGAGGCCTTCGACTCCCAACAGATCGCGATGCTCGAGCGGGATCGGATAGTCATCGTTGGAGGGGAAGGGCTCGAGGAACTGAAGAATTCATCTCGGAAGCTCGCCCGGCAGCAGTAGTGGGAGGCGCCCATCCTACCCGTCGTTCTCCATCCATCCGCTCGCCTTCTTGTATGAGCCGAGGACTTTCACGAACGCACCAGACTTGAGAAGGCCGCCGACCGCTGCGTGGCAGCCCGGGTCATCCATGCTCCCGTCGAAATCCGCGTAGAACACGTAGACCCAAGCCTTGTTCCTGCGGGGCCGAGACTCCAGTTTGGTGAGATTGATGCCCCTCGAAGCCAGCTCGCCCATGGCCCTGTGCAAGGCTCCAGGGACATTCTTCGTCGCGAACACGATGGACGTCTTGTCCGCGTCCGGGACGGGCGCGGGGTTCTTCTCGAGCACGAAGAAACGTGTGTAGTTGAAAGTCTCACTCTGGATGTCCTCCTTGAGAATCTCCAGGCCGTACACGCTCGCTGCGCGTCTACTGGCTATCGCCGCCTGATCGAGGCGCTTGGACTCGGAGACGGCCCTGGCACTGCCGGCAGTGTCGTAGGTCGGAATCACGTGCCAGTCAGGGCGGCTCTGGAGGAACTTGCGGCACTGTCCGAGCGCCTGGGGATGGCTCAAGACCTCCTTGATCGATGCGAGGTCCGCGCCCGGGCTCACCATGAGGCAGTGCTTCACAGGCACTATCACCTCTCCAGATACTGTCAGGTCGTGGTCGAGGAGAAGGTCGTTCACCTGGGTCACGCTGCCCTCCAAGGAGTTCTCGACGGGGACGATGGCATGCGTGGCGGTATCCTGCTCAACGGCCTCGAAAGTCGTCTTGAAGTCAGGATGCGGTTCCGTGCGCACGTCGTTCCTGAAGTATCTGAAGCAAGCATCCTCGGAATACGCCCCTCTCTCGCCCTGGAAGGCCACTACCAGATTATCTCTCTCCAATGTAATCGCTCGGCGTACATCTACGTGCCTATTTCTACCCTTCCCAAGAGAAATCGGGACCAGCAGCACGGGACGATGTACAGAACTGTCCAGCAGATTGGGGCGTTCCATGAATATTCATCCGCAAAGATTTATACTGGTTTAGGCCATCCCCGACTTGGTCATCCCTCAAGGGATTGGCCGCACCGCATTGGAGAGAGGAAGAATGGCACACGGATCCACAGGTCTGCTGTTTCTGCTGCCCTTGGGGCTTATTCTTCTAGCCTGAGTGCTGTGCATTGCTGAATTCTGGGGAGTGTTCCGATGTCGACACAAACTCCGAGTGGGAGTGCTGGACAAATAGGTGATGGCGGCTTCAAGATCCCCGACACGGGGGTCTTTGTTAGTGAATACAATAAGAAGATTCTCGAGGCCACGAGGATGCCCAAGAGGGTCAAGATACTCGATACGACCCTCAGGGACGGCGAGCAGACGCCCAATGTGGCTCTGTCGTTAGACGACAAGCTGAAGATCGCGCAGGCGCTGGACGAGCTCGGGGTGGACATCATAGAGGCCGGCTTCCCCATCAACTCCGAGGGAGAGGCAGAGGCAGTGAAGAAGATCGCCGGCGCGGGCCTGCGGAGCGAGATATGCGCCCTGTGCAGGGCGAACAAGGTGGACATCGACGCCGCGATCGCGGGAGATGTGGATTCGGTCCACATATTCCTCGCGACTTCCGAGGTGCATCTCGAGAAGAAGCTCAAGATATCGAAGGAGGAGGCCGTCCGGAAGGCCGTCGAGGCGGTCCAGTACGCCAAGGAGCACGGGCTCATAGCGGAGTTCAGCTGTGAGGACGCGACGCGGACTAGCCTTGAGTTCCTCGACGAGGTCCACAGCAGCATCGAGAGCGCCGGCGTCGACAGGATAGACATACCGGACACCGTCGGCGTCATGACCCCAGCGGCCATGATGCAGTTCGTCTCCGAGATCAGGAAGAAGACCAAGGTACCCCTCGCAGTCCACTGCCACGACGACTTCGGGTTGTCTGTCGCCAACTCGCTCGCGGGAGTGCGCGGAGGCGCCGGAGAGGTCCATGTGACCATGAACGGCCTGGGCGAGCGGGCGGGCAACGCGGCCCTCGAAGAGGTCGTCATGGCTCTCCAGGCATTCTACGGCATCTCCACGTCGGTCAACACGCGCAAGCTGGCCTTCGTGTCGAGGCTGGTCTCACAGCTCACCGGGGTCCAAGTACAGCCGAACAAGGCCATCGTCGGCGAGAACGCGTTCTCGCACGAGGCAGGGATACATGTCCATGGCATACTCAGCGAATCCTCCACGTACGAGCCGATGCGACCGGAGATAGTCGGGAAGGAGCGGAGCATAGTCATGGGCAAGCACTCGGGCGCCCATGCGGTCGAGAGCAGGCTGAAGGAGTACGGCCTCTCGCTGGAGAAAGAGCAGCTCAAAGAGCTCGTCAAGAAGGTGAAGAAGTACGCGGAATCAGGCAAGAGGCTGGACGACGCCGAGCTCTTCGCCTTGGCGTACGACATCCTCGGCCAGGAGACCGAGCCGGTCATCAAGCTGGAGGAGTTCACCGTGTTCACAGGCCTCAACTTCACGCCGACCGCCACGGTCGTGATGAACATCGACGGAGAAGTCAGGCGGGCGTCCGAGACGGGCGTGGGACCGATCGACGCAAGCCTCGCCGCGATGAGGAGCGTGGTCTCTAAGAACATCGTGCTCAAGCAATACAGACTCGAGGCCATAACGGGCGGGTCGAACGCGCTCTGCGAGGTCACCGTCAAGCTCGGCGACTCCGAGAACACTGGCTTGATCTCCCTCGGGAGGAGCGTGGGATCGGACATCGTGACGACCAGCGTGGACGCGACCGTAGAAGCGTTGAACAGGCTCTGGGTCTGCAAGCTGAGTGCTGGCGGCAAGGACAACCGTAGAAAGGCTTACTGATACGTGAACCGTTTCAGGGCTGAAGCATAGAGTGTGAGTTCAGATGGGCAAGACCATTGCGGAGAAGATACTCTCGGGCAAATCCGGAAAGGACCTCGAGGCCGGAGACATCACGGAGGCGGAGGTCGATTATGTCATGGTCAACGACGTCACCGGACCTGCGGCCTTCGACGAGTTCGAAAGGCTCTGCACACCGTTGCTGAGGGACAAGGTGGTCCTGATACCCGACCACTACGTACCCAACAAGGACGTGGCGTCGGCCAAACAGGCGAAGAAGATGAGGGATTTCGCCATGAAACACGAGGTGACGAACTACTTCGAGGTCGGCTCTGGAGGAGTGTGCCACCAGGTAATGATCGAGCAGGGGTTCGCCGCGCCTGGAAGGCTGATAGTCGGCGCGGACTCGCACACGTGCTCATACGGCGCGCTCGGCGCGTTCTCCACGGGTATAGGCAGTACCGAGGCTGCGACCGTGTTCGCGAGGGGGGTCCTGTGGCTCAAAGTACCAGATTCGATGAGACTCTCGGTCCACGGCGACCTTAACCCGTTCGTCATGGGCAAAGACATCATCCTCACGATAATCGGAGACATCGGAGTGGAGGGCGCTCTGTACCGATCCATGGAAGTGGCCGGTGAGACGGTTTCGTCCCTTTCTCTATCAGACAGGATAACCATCGCCAACATGGGCATAGAGGCAGGAGCGAAGGCGTGCATCACCCCGCCCGACAAGACGGTGGAAGACTATCTCTCGGGAAGGGTCCGAGGGGATTACGGACACGTGCTGGCGGATGACGATGCGAGCTACGTGGAATCCAGGGAGTACGATGCCTCGGAGATCGTACCAGTCGTCGCCAAGCCTCACCTACCGAGCAATGTGGCACCGGCAGGCGAGGTGGGCGTGGAGATCGACCAGGCATACCTCGGGTCGTGCACCAACGGGAGGATAGAGGACCTTAGGGCCGCCGCTCGGATCATAAAGGGTAGGAAGGTGCTCAGAGGAGTCCGGATGATCGTGGTCCCTGCGACGAACAATGTGCTGGAACAGGCCATCGACGAAGGGTTGGTCAAGATCTTCATGGATGCTGGGGCGTTCATCTCAGGGCCGACCTGCGGGGCCTGCCTGGGAGGATACATGGGCGTCCTCGCCCCCGGCGAGAGATGTGTCAGCAGCACGAACCGCAACTTCGTGGGCCGCATGGGCGACAAGGACTCAGAGGTCTATCTCGCCAATCCAGCGGTGGTCGCGGCGAGCGCGGTGGCCGGGAGGATAGTCGACCCGTCGGAGGTGATGGGATGACCGAAACCACGGAAGGCCGAATCTGGCGCTTCGGAGACAACGTGGACACCGACCAGATAATCCCGGCGGAGTACCTCGTCACGATGGACAACTCCGAGCTGGCAAGGCACGCGTTCGCGAAGGTGCGTCCAGGGATGGCCGAAAAGATGATGCAGGGCGATGTCGTTGTCGCCGGCAGGAACTTCGGCTGCGGTTCCAGCCGGGAGCACGCCCCCAGGGCGCTTCTCGGAGCAGGTGTTTCCTGCGTCGTCGCTGAGTCCTTCGCTCGCATATTCTTCCGAAATGCGATCAACATCGGGCTCCCGGTGATCGAGGCATCCGTCGAGGCGGCCGAGGGTGAGACGATATCAGTCAATCTCGAATCTGGTAGGATCGTCGTCGGATCGAACGGGAAGCAGTACCAGTTCAAGAGCTACCCAGCGTTCATCACGATGCTCGTCAAGAAGGGTGGACTCATGCCGTACACGAAGGAGATGCTGCAGTGTCGAAAATAGCGGTGATACCGGGGGACGGGATAGGTCCTGAGGTCACGAGAGAGGCGCTTCGGGTCCTCGACGAGGTCGCTCGGGGCGACTCCATCTCGCTCGAGTTCGAAGAGTTTCCGCTAGGTGCGGCGCATTACCTGGAGACCGAGGAGGTGCTGCCGGACGAGACGCTCGAGCGTCTGGAGGAGAAGGACGCGGTGCTGCTGGGGGCGCTCGGAGACCCGCGTGTCAAGCCTGGAGTGCTCGAGAAGGGCATCCTGCTGCGTCTCAGATTCCACTTCGACCAGTTCGTAAACCTGAGGCCGGTCAAGCTGTATGACGGCATACCGTCCGCGTTGTCCGGAGACAGGCGCGGCGTCAACATGTGGTTCGTCAGGGAGAACACGGAGGATTTCTACGTCGGCCTGGGGGGAAGGGTCACCCGGGGCGCGTCCAGGAGCGACCTCGTCCTCAAGAGGAAGGCATACGAGGCCAAGTTCGACATCGGGATAGACCTCAAGGACGAGGAGGAGATGGCGTATCAGATCGGGGTCATCACGAGAGGCGGCGCGCGACGGGTGCTGGATTACGCGTTCGGCCTCGCGAAATCGAAGGACCTTGACTTAGTGACGTCGGTTGACAAGGCGAATGTGTTGACGGAGATGTACGGCCTCTGGAGGGAGGAGGTCGCCGAGGCTTCGGCGCGTCACGGCGTGCCGAGCGAGTTCCAGTACGTCGATGCCGTCGCGCTTCATATGATAAGGAACCCGGAAAGATTCAAGCTCCTCGTGACGCCGAACCTGTTCGGAGACATCCTTACGGACCTGGGAGCCGCCCTTCAGGGCGGGCTCGGGTTCGCGCCATCGGGCAACATCAACCCTGATGGTGTCAGCATGTTCGAGCCGGTCCACGGCTCTGCACCTGACATAGCGGGCCTGGGGCTCGCCAACCCGGTGGGCGCCATCCTGTCGTCCGCACTGATGCTCGATACGCTCGGACATAGCGATGCGGCAGCAAAGGTCGAGGAGGCCGTGCAGGATGTGCTACGCGATGGAGAGCATGGTACGCCGGACATCGGCGGGACCACATCCACATCGAAGATGGGGGATGCGGTCGTCGAGAGGTTGGCGGGAACGAGTCGTTGAAATATGGGGAAGGAAATCGGAGAGTGGGGATAAGATGAAAGCGTTGGTTATAGGAGCATCTGGACAGATTGGAGCAATGACAGTAAGGGACCTCGTCGACTACTACAAGGCCGACGTGGTCGCCGCCGACCTGAACCTGGCTAAGGTGAAGAATGTCGCCAAGTCGACGAACCCGAACAGGGTGACGCCGGTCCGTTTGGATGCCTCCGACGAGAGAGCGTTGTCAAAGGCTTTGAAGAATGTTGACGTCGTACTCAACTCAGCGTGGTACGAGCTGAACATGATGATCATGCCGGCTGCGATCAAAGCGGGCGTGCACTACACGGACCTCGGGGGATTCTACGACATCACCCTCAAGCAGCTCAAGCTGAACAAGAAGGCAAAGGATGCTGGAATCACGTGCGTGCTCGGCATAGGCAGCACACCAGGAGTGACGAACGTTTGCGGCGCCGCCGGAGCGAACAAGCTCGATTCGGTCGACGCCATATCCATATACTGCACATGGGGGACCAAGAAGAAGGCGACGGAGGCGGGAATGCCCGGATATTCCATAAGGACGGTCATCGACGAGATGACCCAGGAGCCGGGCATTGTGGATAAGGGCAAGAAGATGAAGGTGCCCATCATGTCCGGGGAGACCTCGGTCGTCATGCCCGAGCCCGCGGGTAAGGTCACGGCGTACTACATCAAGCACTCCGAGCCCGCGACGATGGCAGACTACATCGGCAAAGGGACGAAGCACGTGAGCTTCAGGATAGGGTTCCCGGAAGTCGATTTCGCCTCATTCAAGACGCTGGCCGAGCTGGGCTTCGGCAGCGAGAAGAAGCTCGATGTCGGCGGGTGCAAGTGCTCGCCGAAGGATTACATCACCGCGATGTACACAGACGCTGTCTCAAGCGCAAGGCGTTCGAGCGATGTGGTGGACGAGTTCGACTATCTCAGGACGGATGTGACCGGCAAGAAGGACGGCCTCCCGGCGATGTGCACGCTGTTCGTGCGCACCTGGAACGACCGGAAGACCGGGCTGTCATCGGGGAGGGACACTTCGGTCCCGCCATCTATAACGGCGGATTGGCTCACGAAAGGCAAAATCAAGGAGACGGGGGTGCTTCCTCCCGAGGCGTGCCTGGACCCGGAGCCCTTCTTCAAGGAGCTGGGGAAGCGGAAGATACTCGTCGACGAGGAGCTGCAGGTGTCCTCGAAGTTCTACTAGGCGGACATGGTAGGCGACTCGAACGCGCCATCCGCGAACACGTCCGGCGCTAGAGTTCAGAGCAAAGTCCCACCCACGGTGCTGCGAGCGGCATGCTACGGGAGAGGCAAACGAGCGCCGATGTAACGTCGTACGTGGTGAGTGGTGATTTGCGCATAGTTATAAGTAGGGATAAGCCGATTTGAACCAAATCAGAGCATAGAGGTGATGGGATGTCGCAGCAAGTTGTTCCTCTGTCGAATGAGAAGTCTATCGAGATCGGCGAGTTTCTGACAAACAACGTGTCGAGGGCGGTAGTGTTCGCACTGCTCCACAAACAGCCTTTGACGAGACGCGAGATAGAGAGAAGCCCACTGACGGACTCCATGAGAAGGTTGTCCTTGAGCGCCCAGACGAGGAAGCTCAAGGACAAGAGCCAGATCCAGATGCGGACACTTCTCTCGAAGGGTGTCGACTGCGGGGCCTTGGTGACGGTCAACTCCAAGAGGCAGAACTACTACTTCCTCAACTCCGACCTGAGGATCGAGCCCGCGCCCATACGAGGCTCGATCGACGATGAGGAGGACGTCTCGCTCAAGGTGCACCTCGACCGCTCGTTCGCCCACTCGCCCGGGCAGGCGCTCCTCCCGTCGTGGGGGACGGCGGCAGACCATACAGTCCTTCCTGTACCGTTCATCGACACACCGAAATCACTCGTACTGTGGATGAGCTGGCTGACCACCAAGACGAGGAGACAGATCCTGGACTACATCAGTCACAACGGGGCGGTGACGAGGCCGAAGCTGAGGTCGGACCTCGGTTTCTGGGCCGACAGGATAGTCGCCAAGGAGGGACTGCCAGCTGGTGTCCTGGAGAAGATCGACGGTCGCATCCGCTATCAGTTCTCCACGTTCTCCTTCAGCAAGTTGAAAGTCAGGGAGGAAGGGGACGGTGACAAGAAACGCTCATGGACCGCATTCCCGCCGTCCTTCTGGCTGACGAGGACCTATGAGCCGATTCGCTGCGTGACCGGTGCTTCGAAGTTCATAGGCGATGGGAAGCCAGACGTGACACCGATGGCGGTGTTGGAGGAGCTCGCCAAGGAGAACCCCACCATCGTCGACAGGAACCGCAAGGAGTTCCTCGAAGTCAACTTTCTCGAGCGGATGAGCTTCTATGCCGAGTATCATTCTGGAGGAGACCCAGCCGTCAAGATATCTGCAGATGCGCTAGTCCCCGAGAAGGTGGCATTCAACTCGCCCGACCATCCGCTCGTGTGGATATCCACGACCGACGAGGAGGACGCCGGAGCCAGGATGGATTTCAAGCAGGAGGCCGCTCTGATGCTGCGCTCCAAGAAGACCCTGGACGAGCAGATGAGGTATCTCGAGTCCATGCTGGAGAAGCTGGCGACAGACAGAATAGGCGCACGGCTGGAGGAGCACGAGAAGCTTCTCGCGAAGGGTCTGGACAAGCTCAGAGCCAAATCGTTCAGCCTCGGCCCGGACTCCATCTCCGCTGTGGCGAACCTTGAGGTGGACAGGGAATCAATACAGCTGGAGAAGGAACACTTCGAGAAGTTCATGGAGATACTCATCCCCGGCTCGGTCAAGCGGAAGAAGAAGGCAGCGCCGGCTGTCGACGACTCCAGGGGCGGGGACGATACAGATACGAAGGGATGAACCAAGAGTTTTCCGGAGGTCAGATGGAAGAACTCGCTGACCTCCGCATCCGCACCGTGAAGCTCACTTGGGGAACTTCACGTCTAGGCGGATTCCTTCCTGCGCCTCAAGCTTGTCGAGGTCCGACCTGCTGACCGCGATCTCGCGTGGATGTAGGTTCGAGTCCGACTCGATCTGCATCTTCGCCTCGTGGTCCCTGTGCCGCAGCATCACATGTTCCCCGGACTTCGCGCCCTGCCTCCTCAGCAGGTCCTCGTGTATCCGGACCATGCCCGACTTCAGGTCTGATGACGTCTTTGTCCTCAACATCTTGGTCGAAAGATACGCTCCAGACAACGAAGTGCTCTCCTTTCGGAGCTCGTCTGCTACCCGCCGCCTCAGCTCTTCCGAGGAGACATCTCCCTTCGGCTCGACCTCCTGCGCGACTCTCTTCGCAACCTCGGGAGAGGCACCTGCTCTTTGGACCGACTTCTCGAGCTTCTGCCTGTCGAACTCCTCAGATTCTCCGGAGCGCTTTCTCACCTTCGCCAATTCCTCACCTCCCACGATAGTCATGTCGGCTCGTGGCTGATAGTTCTTTCGGCGAGAGCCAGACTTTTTAATACTGCATTTATGAATAAAATGATGAGCTTAAGCTGGGAATTACGTTCGTTAAGTGTCCTGCGTCATGCGACCCGCGCATCAGCCAAGCGACTTGCATGGCAGACAGTACGCGTCGATCACTGTATCCCATCCCGACTGCTCGGCGAAGTCCAGACCGACGGTGCCGTAGGCTCTCAGGAGAGTGTCCCACTAAGCAGCATAGATACCATGCCCCGGAGGGGCGAACACAGACAGGCCGTTCATCCTGTCGCGCAGCCTCGCGCTCGCCCAACTGTGCTCGATGGCATCACAGGTGGATTGAATGACTTCGTTGCACGCGTCGATATCGACTATATCGAACCTCTTCCCCGTCTCAGAATACGACGAATCCAACGCGCTTCCGAGGCCGTCTACGGGCATCCAAGGACGGTTGGGTTCGCCCTCGTCGACACAAAGACCCATGTAGCCCAGTCCCTGGCTAAGCAGCATCAGCATGTACCTGTCAGATTCAAGGGCCGGATCCGTCAGGGTGTACGTCATGAAATCGCTCAGGACGTCGGGAGACGACGAGTTGGCCTCCTCCGAGTAGCGGTTGATTTCCGTCCATCCCTCCTCCGTCAAAGTGCTCAGGTTCGCAGGGAGGGACGAACGGTCTATGAAGACGCTCAAGGCAACATCCTCGCGGTTCCGCAACGATTGCATCCAGATGCTGATGAACGTGTCCGTGTCAGGATCGAGATTGTTGTCGCCAGCCCAATATATCGCGATCGTCCAGTCCCTGATGCCATCGACGGGTGTAGCGGCTTACACGGTCTCCAACCGCGCATCCTCAGAAGTGCTTGCGGAACGCATCCCCGAAGAGAACTCATCGGACCTCCAATCACACTTGCCACCGAGTATTCCGCCTAGTCCGGAGGAGAGCAGCACCGCCGTCACCGCTTAGAATGGACAGGCACCTGAGAGCCTCAGCATTCAATCCCCCCGACGGGAGCCTCAGCCTGAGACCACAGGCCCCCTGAGGGACATAGGTTCCAGACAGATCATCCTTGCGCTCGTGACTGATGCTAGCACGTTGCCCACCCAGGCGTAGTACACCCGAACGATTAATGTAAGGAAGTGTGCGTTCAGTGTCCAATGTTCCCCAACAGGGTGGCGTCGCTCCAGTTCTCCGGGATACGAAAGCTGTTCGAGGCAGCGCCTCCAGGGGCGATCAACCTCGGCCTGGGCGAGCCGGATATGCAGCCCCCGAAGGAGATGATCGAGGCGTTCAAGGACGCCCTGGACCGCGGGATGAACAAGTACGGTCCTAGCGCGGGGATTCCGGAGCTGAGGAAGGCGATAGCTGAGAACCTCAAGAGCTACAGAAGGGACGTCCTGGTCGAGAACATCATCATAACTGCCGGAGCGACGGAAGGCATGAGGATCGCTTGCGATACCATCCTCGGAAAAGGGGACGAAGCGCTGATCCCGAACCCGGGCTTCATCATATACGGTCCGGACGTGACCCTTGCAGGCGGAACGCCTGTCGAATACTCGCTCAGCCAGGAGAACAGCTTCTGGCCGGATCCGGACGAGATCCAGGAACTCGTGACTCCGAACACCAAGGCGATCGTGATTAACAGTCCGTCGAACCCGACAGGGGCCGTGTTCCCCGAGCACGTCGTCAAGGCGATCTGCGACATCGCGTCCGATAGGGATCTGTACATCCTGTCGGACGAGGTGTACCACAGCTTCGTCTACGAAGGCAAACACGTGTCCTTCGCACGCTTCCACGACGACACGATAATAGTCAACTCGTTCTCCAAATCCCTCGCGACCACGGGATGGAGGATAGGATACGTCGCGACGTCCAAGGAGATCGTCGAGCAGCTGGCGAAGGTGCAGTACTACACGCTAGCCTGCCCGCCTACGGCCACCCAGCATGCGGTTCTCGCAGGGATGAAGATACGCAAGAGGTTCAGGGAGAGCATGCTGTCTGAATTCAGGACGAGGCGAGACCTGATGATGAGGAAGCTGTCCGAGATCCCGTCGTTCCGGACGCCGCCTGTTGACGGCGCGTTCTATGTTTTCCCCAGATACTCACAGGAAACATCCTCGGACGAGTTCGCGCAGAGGTTGCTCAAGGCGGGCGTCATATGCGCTCCAGGGTCTGCGTTCGGCACGCGCGGAGAGGGACACCTGAGATTCTCGTACGCCAACTCGCAGGAGAACATCGAGAGGGGGCTGGAGATAGTGTCCGAGGTGGCGGAGACACTGTGAGCCAGCACTCGATACCAGCAGATTTATATTACGCTCATTATCTTTAGGATGCATGCCTGGGCAGGCGGCCGGAGGGGAAGACCATCCGAAGCGACTCATGGGCCCGAAGGCAGCTCTCTCAGTCACCAACAACGTCCTCGGTGCGCTCCTTAGCACGGCCGCCCTGATATTCATAGCGAAGAACATGGGAGCCGATGTCCTCGGCATACTCGGCTTCGGCGTTGCAGTCATCGGGGCGCTCAGCTTCCTCTCGGACTTCGGGGTCGGCTCGGTCCATATCCGCCAGATGAACTCCAGTGAGGACAAAAGCAAATGCATCGGAGCGTACGCCGTCATCCGGCTCATCCTCCTGGGCGTATTCTCGGTCGCAACGCTGATCCTGATAGAGTCCTGGAAGGACGGAACCGCAGGCGGTATGATGCCCAGCGGGGAGGCGCTCATTCCAACGGTGACGGACACGATGTACGTGTTCCTAGTGTACTACGTCCTGCTCGGGATCAGCCAGATCGCCACCCACACCTTCGACGCCATCGGCGCGCACGCCAAGGTACACGTGCCTTCGATCCTGGAACTCGTCGTCCGAGTCTCGTTCGTGATATACATAGCGCTATCGCCTTTGGGCGCGAGCACGAACGGGCCGGCGTTCCTCGCGTCAGCATATGCTGCTGGCATAATCGCGTCTATGATACTCGTGGCGCTCCTGATGAGACCCTACAGAATCTCCATGCCCGACAAGGAGACTTTGTGGAGGTACGTCACATCCCTTGCGCCCGTCTTCCTCGTGTCCGTAATCATCATAATCGACCTATATCTCGACAAGGCGGTCGTCGGCTACTTCTGGGGCGAGCACGAGCTGGGACTGTACTTCGGCGCACAGAGGATGGCGGTCTTCGTCGGGGTGTTCTCGTTATCGGTTGCCACGCTCATCCTCCCATCCGTCACGACCTACTTCGTCCGAAAGGATGTCTCGGCCAGCTGGGACGTCGTGAACCAGGCTGAGAGATACGTCTCCCTGATAGTCATACCCACTGCGGCGTTCTACCTCGTGTACGGCTCGGATATCCTGAGGGTGTTCCTCTCCGAGGAGTTCGTCGTCGCCGTGAGAAGCATGGACATGCTGGTCATGGCAAGCGCGGTCGTCGCGCTGGTAATACCACTTCGCTCCGTTCTCGCAGGGCTGGGAAGGCCCGTAACGCTGTTCCTGATCGGCCTTGCCGGCGTACTGCTGCAGCTTGCCCTTCTTCTCATCCTCGTGCCCGACAACCTGTTCGGGGCCGAGATGTTCGGCCTGAAGAGGCAGGGCGCCGCTGGTGCCCTTCTAATCTGCTCGATATACTACTTCTTCGTCCTCAGGTACATGGCCTGGAAGGTCGGCAGGATGCATCCTCACTCACGCTCCTTCAAGCACTTACTCAGCGCGATAACGATGATCGGCGCGATGTACGTCTTGGATTGGGCTCTGATACCCACCATAGACTGGCTGGCCCTCATGCTGCTGGCCGTCGTGGGCGTGTTCGCGTACGCGCTCTCCTCGTACTTCATGGGAGAGCTCGAGGCCTCGGACTACAGGTACTTCAAGACGATGCTGAACCCCCAGGATACGATGGAATACGTGGTCAACGAGCTGGTAGGCAAGCGTGGGCAGTGATCAGGCCAATTCGCTTTATAGCATATGAACGGAATTACGGCTGGGAGGGAGGACGACGTTGTCTGAGGAACTATTCGTGGTCCACGCGTCAGAGCTGCTCACGATGCGAGGGCCCTGCAGGCCGAGAATCAAGGGAGAGATGTCCGACCTCGGCACCATCAGAGACGGCGCCGTGTACATCCGCGACGGGCTCATCGAGGCGGTAGGCGAGAGTTCCGACATCCTCCGCGACAACAGTGCGCACGGAGTCGACGTGATCGACGCATCCGGAAAGACCGTCATGCCTGGATTCGTCGACCCACACACGCATCTTGTGTTCGCCGGCTCGCGAGAGTTCGAGCTCGAGATGAAGCTCAAGCGCATGAGCTACATCGACATCCTGAGAGAAGGCGGTGGCATCCTCAGGACCATGAGGGACACCAGAGCGGCTTCACCAGACGACCTTTTCAGACAGTCGGAACAGCGACTCAGAACGATGCTGCAGCACGGCTCGACGACCGTCGAGGGAAAATCGGGCTACGGCCTCGACAGGAAGACCGAGTTCAAGATTCTCGAGACGATGAGGAAACTCGACGAGGCCTGCGAGGCCGATATCGTCCCCACATACATGGGAGCGCATGCAGTCCCGCCGGAGTTCACCGACGGCGCGGACGAGTACGTCCAGTTCATCATCGACGAGGTGCTGCTGGACCTTCCAGGGTCCGGTCTAGCCAGGTTCTGCGATGTCTTCTGCGAGAAGGGAGTGTTCACGGTCGCACAATCGAGGAAGGTGCTGCTCGCGGCGAAGGCTCTTGGGCTCGGGTTGAAGGTGCACGCCGACGAGTTCGAGCGCACAGGAGGGGCGGAGCTGGCGGCGGAAGTGGGGGCCGTGTCCGCAGACCATCTCGCGAGACCTTCGGACGACGGAATAATGGCGATGGCGAGGAAACAGGTGGTGGGCGTGCTCCTGCCCGGCACTACGTTCTCGTCCATGCTCGACGATTACGCGGAAGCCAGAAGGCTCATAGAACTGGGTGTCCCCGTCGCGCTCGCAACAGACCTCAACCCTAACTGCTGGAATCCGTCGATGCAGTTCACCATAACCCTGGCCTGCTACAACATGAAGATGTCCCCGGCAGAAGCGCTTGTCGCTTCAACGATAAACGCCGCGGCTGCCGTTGGGCTAGAGAAATCCGTCGGATCGCTCGAGCCGGGGAAGAAGGCGGACATTCTCATGATGGATGTCCCGAGCCACGCTCACATACCCTATCAGATGGGCGTCAATCTCTGCGAAGTCGTCCTCAAGGACGGGCGACCGGTCTTCTCGAGAGATGGGACGCGATGAACGGACCCACTAGACCCTCAGAATGACTATGCCGAGCACTACGGTGCCTATCCCGACCCACTCCTGGAAGGTCATATTCTCCCGCAAGAACACTAGCGCCAACAGGGTCGTGAAGACCGCATTGGATGTTGCAATCGCGGCTGTGGCGCCTGTAGACATCTCGCCGTGGGACAAGGCAAAAGCGAACGTGAGCAATCCGACGCCGAGGAAGAGCCCGGCGGCGATTGGGAAGAGCAGCTTGGAGTCCAAGTTGATTGTCTCGCCCTTGAGAAGCAGATACGCGGACAGCGCTACCCCAAGGACACCCATGGTGACCCACATGACCGCTGTGAATAGTGTCGGGTCGATTCCCTCGTTCTTCTCGCCGTAGCTTATCAGAAAATTCGTCGCTCCCCAAAGCAGGAAAGTGCACACTGCGAACAGCAATGCGGATGTCAACATGGTCCTTCGCTCCACGAGACGGCGTAGAAGTGGTCCTAATAAATAGATTTGCTCGACCCAGAGTAGACGACGGGCGACTGCCATCGAGAGGACACAACTACGGTGTGGTCACGCATCTACACCTCTCACGGAGATTCTCGCGTGTTTGAAAACTTCTGAACCTCAGCTCTCGCCGCCTTGCCGAAAGTGTTCATATCTAACTCCGAGTTAGGTGTTTCAGTCAGGTGTTTCATTCGAGTTAGATGTCGCATGAATCGCACGTGCGATGCACGAAACCGTGTTCAAACAGGAACTCATACCGTCAGAAAAGGCCATAGTGGCGGAAGGCAAAATAGGCAGGCATCCACTCAGGCTTGAAACATCGATTCTTGGCGCATCTCAACAGACAATCTGTCTCCGATGGTTCATCAATTGAGGAGCCCACTCCTCATGATACTGCTCCGTAACCGACAAATGGGTACTCGACTGGCCTGCCCTACTTCATAGTAATTACAACCTTTCCTCTTGCGCGATTTGTCCCCACGTAGTCTATGGCTTCAGGGATCTCAGGGAAAGTGTACGTCCTATCAATAACAGGCTTGAGCTTCCCGGTTTCGAGCATTTCTTTCAGAGTGACGAAGTCCTCATGACTCGGCCTAGTCATGAATGGACGACCCACACTGCGCATGAATATCGACAGTAAAGCCGCCTTCATCACATAACTCATCCCACCATGACCGCTGTTTGGCAACACTACGCCCCCCTTTGCCAGAGCACGCCTGTAAGCTGAGAACGATTGGTTGGCGACATTGTCGAGAATCAGATCGTACCGATTACCACTTCTTGTGAAATCCTCATTGGTATAATCCACCACATGGTCTGCGCCGAGCGCGCGGACCATTTCGACGTTCCTCGAACTGCATACCCCAGTGACT
>JAEHCN010000033.1 GCA_020696395.1 Thermoplasmata archaeon
TCTCAGATAAGCTGCAAGGACCAGCAATCCAGTTGGAGGCGGCAAGTACTCTCCCATCACAAACCAGAAATTCCGCGGTGGTTCCACGAACAGGATCTTCGAGGCTCGATTCATATGAATCTACTGCGCCGAGATATGCCTGACCCGAGTTAGCGTTTTCTATCGTGGCTGAAGTCGGAGCTGTTCATCCCCGAATCGGGAGACGAACAATCAGAAATGTGTCGTGCGTTACAGGACTCGCTGTGAATCAAGTTGTTCTTGATTCAATCGGCATTCTCGTTTGCCGGGGGGTATCTCCTTGCGAAGTCATCGGAGATGTCTTTGGCTAGAACTTGCTCAAAATAGTTGAGATAGACGAATGTGATGGCGAGAGCTGTTGCAGAAAAGATGGACAACAGGAAGGAGACGGATAATGCCCAACTGTCAAGTGGAAAATCGGAATCTCTAACAACGATCTGGACAAAGACAATAATCGTGGCAAACGCAGCAATGGTCTGCACCATGCGCTGTCGAAGCCCATTGTGCAATCTGAAATCCTTGGCGGGCCCTTTCACTCTAGCGCCGAGCGTCTCGTACACCAACCAATGCAGGACTATCATCGGGGAAATGATCATCAGGAGATAAGGCGATACGCTTAGGACAAGGTCTAAGTCGACACTATCCAAGAGAATCGGATTGAGGCTCAAGTATAGCACTATAAGCACTGCAAAATACGCTTCCCATATGACAGCTTTCTTATAGGTTTGCCAAGGGAAGCCGCCCTTCCGTCCTTCCTGCGAAATCGTCAGAGTCCTCGCATCGATGACTTCGGGTATGTTGAACATCCACTTCAGCGACTTCCGTTGGAAGGAATCTGACGTTTTGAGAGTTCCACCCTTAATCTGTGCCAGAATCTCAGGGATGACACGTCTTCCAATGGCTGAGAACAGCCAGGCAACGCCAAAACCCATGAAGAAGAGGACCCCCTGAAAAGAGAGGGCCGCAATGAACATACCAATCAGGAGGCCGATGAACAGCCCAATGAATTCAATATAAGTCATCGATTCAGGAAGTGTCGGTCCCACTTCAAGGAGAAGAAGTGGAACTGTTGCCGCTAGGCCTGATGGCCATGAGAATATCGCGAGCCATCTCAACACCCTTCTGCCTGATATTACTCCTATGCTGCGGTAATACCTGAATGCCACAAAGCCTGCCACAAGCAATGCAAGGATTGGGGTCGACAGGAGGGCTGCACCGAAGGTCACCATCACGCTGGCTCCCGAGAAAGTCGCAGCCGCGATGACCAAGACAAGTACCAGAATCGACGCTGTGATTACGACCTTCGATACCTTTCTATCAACAGAACTCCAGTTCTCCGGGACTCGAGGGCGCTCTTTGTCATCCATCTATGATCCCACTCCAATCCTCTCACGGATTTAAGGCTCTTCCTAAGAGAGCCGCGAAGGGCTGCATTCGATAGCATAGAACTGGGGTTATGTCAACCAGGCCAGCCCTCAATTCCCATAATCCTATCTCACTTCTCACTGTAATTCGAAATCGTGTACGATTAGAGGTTAGATTCAAATATTAATCCATTCATTTAAATTAAAATGTGCGAGGGCCCGGATATTGACCCGGAATTTACCCCTAATTAAACATGGGAGCTATAATCTTCAAAGCCGGAGGCAACCCAGTGATTACGGAATTCTTTGCCGGTAAAAATACCAGAGGGCCGTCAACCGGGCAAAATCCCGATGAGATATAGACAGTATTAATATTGCAGGGCAGTCTTCAGGCTCATGGTGGGACTCGGATGGAGAGGAGAAAACTTGTCGCGTTGATCGTCGTCATTGCGGTCGCTTCCGTCTCTGTTCTATCTGTGCTTCTGTACACGGGTTTCTTTGAATCCAGATACAATCACGGCCCGATTAGGATCACGAGCGATCAGGAGTTCACTGATGAGAACGGAGTCACCGGGGGTTCTGGAACGGAAGAGGACCCATACATAATTGAGGGATGGAGAATGGGCTCTTCTGGAATCGAACCAGGTCCTGAGGGAGCCGCCGTTCTGGTCAAGGACGCTTCGCGTCACTTTGTGATAAGAAACATACGAATCACTGGGCAATATATGCTTGGAGCATGGCTGGACAACTGTCGCAATGGAACAATTGAGAATTCAGCCTTCACTCTCTGCGCCAATGGAGTCTATTTGGATGACTGCGAGAATTGCGTAATCAGGGACAACAACCTATCGTCATGCGCGATAGGTTTGACAGTATCGGGTACTAACGTTGACATCAAGAACAATCAATTCAACAGAGAGACTATAGGGTATCCAGCACAATACGGCCTAGGGATAGGGCTTAGGATGTACTCGCCTGCTCAAGATGTGACAGTCACTGGAAACAGATTCTGCGGTGTCGGCCTGGATCTTGACTTCTTCACCCTGCCTGATGATGGATCCTCATCAGGGCTGACGATAGCTGATGACAATACCGTGAACGGCAAACCGGTGCGCTTCATCGAGAACCAGAAGGGCGTTAACCTCAGTGGTTTGCCCGCAGGTCAGATCATAATGTTCAACTGCACGGATTCCTTGATATCTCAGTCAACAATCACGCAGGTATCGACCGCGATTACTCTGAACAGAGTCGATGGCTGTAGAATCAGCAATTGCTCATTGTCGAACACAACATGGATGGGGGGCATCTTTGCCAGAAACTCCAAGAATATAACTATTACATCAAACTCCGCATCGAATGCGCAGGTCTATCTCAGCAATTGTTCACAAGTTGTGTTCGAAGACAATGAGGTTACTTCACAATTCGCTGGCGGTCTGTGCATACAGAAATGCGACAACGTGACCATTCGTGGCAATCTCATTCACAATTGCGTTACTTCTGGGACGATGCTGGGTGGAGGAGAGAACATCACCGTCACCGACAATACTTTTCTGGCTAACGGAAGGGGAATCTCGGCATCGGGGGGGAATGTCACGGTCACAGGGAACACTCTTCGTGATAACGGATGCGGAATCATGGCGTCCATGACATCTGCTACCGACAGGCTTGAAGTGTTCCTCAATGACTTCATCAACAACACGGATTCTGCAGATTGTGGTGCATATCTCAATGCCATATCATTCAGCAATGAGGCGTTGGGCAGAGGCAACTATTGGTCGGAATACGATGGCCTAGATGAGGATGACAATGGAATCGGTGACACACCTTTCGTAATACAGTCGATTGTGCAGGACCACTACCCACTAATGAATCCTGTCAATTCATGACCGGAATCATGCTGGAGAGCTAATCACATGTCATGATTACGGTCCCGGTTGAAATCAGCCTAAGTATTTGTATTTACTTGAAATTATTAAAATGTGCGAGGGCCCGGATATTGACCCGGAATCTACCGGTGTTTAAACGTCGGAGCTTGAAGATTCAAGGTCAAATTCTTTACCGGTAAGGAATGAATATGTCTCGAAGAGGAGAAGATGGATAGGGTTATCTCCCCACACCAAACATCATCAAACATCTGTTCTCCAATAGGCCGATTCATGTAATCTCGATGGGCAGAGCACTATAGCGAATAATGCAGGCACGAGCGTGCGTCCAACTCCATCGACTCCCCTCGAGAGTCGCCAATGTAGACTAGTCTGGACCCTGTACGATGAGCCGATGTTCTCACGATCTATGCCAGCAATCTCTCCAAGTCTTCGGCAGTCAAGTCCGATAGTCCCAGAGTTTCCATTGTGCGTCTAGCCTCGCCCAGGTAATCTCGATTCATCAACAGAGATGCCAAAGTAATCACGGCAGAAATGATCGGTGTCGCTACACCAACCTGTTCTCCCAGTTTCTGGAGGAATACCAAACCAAATCCCACATCCTCATTGAAATACCGATAATCCAGATTACTCTGAGCCTTCACTCCCTTGAATCCCGGTGAGGTGATGAACCCAGTATCATACGTGGCTTCTTCCATATATCCCTGGGCAACACTCAACTCCGGATCAGGAATGATCTCTACACCAATCTTCTTCCCAATGGCAATCCTTTCCTTGTCAACGGCTTCGATCAGCCTGCCAACCGCAGGGGTGACACCTTCGTGATAGAAATAGAAGTCACCCTTGGTGCGTTCAATCAATGCGACATTCATGAGAGTTATTGTTGGATGGATGACCGGGTTGCCATTTTGAAGGCTGGTCTGGAGAACATTCTTCGCTGCTCTCATTCCAGGATAAACGTCCATTACTTGCCTTAGCACATGATTGGTATTCTTCGCTGGAGCCGCAGCCAGAAACAATCCATCCTTGAGTTTGTTGAAGATTCTGATTCTGCCCGGCGCAAGCAATCGAACGGCATATGGTAGCGTCGAAGTCTCCGCAACGATAACATCCTCATTCCGAATATCCAGACCTGCGCCGTTCTTGAACTCGATACTGCCTCCGCACGAACTTGGGCATACGATTACATTCTGTCCTGGCTCGAGGTATGGCCTGCAACACTCGGCGAAGGGTCTGGTGCTGTACGCTGGACCTACAACATAGATGATGTCAGCCCCTTCCAACGCTTTCTTGATATCATGCCCAACGTAGGCCATTGGCTGAAATCCATCGAGGACGCCTTCGCAGTGGATACCCCCATTGTCCTGAACACTTTTGATGGTCTCAGGAAACTGCTCAAAATCAAAAAGGCTGACCTTATGGCCGTGGGCTGAGCAATCGAATGCTACAGCACAACCTCCAGCTCCTGTGCCCAATACCGAGATATTCATGTCTTATCCTTCCTTCACCCCGGTCACAGGCCACCGTGTATAAGAAGATTATATGTCATAGCTTCTCGTGCCCGCCTATCCATTCCTCATCCCGCCTCGATGGCCCTCTTCTCTAGGCTCCCGTTTGAATATAAATACACAATGTAGAATTAAAATGTGCGAGGGCCCGGATATTGACCCGGAATTTACTGGTGTTTAAAGGTCGGAGCTTGAAGAATGTAGGTGGAATTCTTTACCGGTAAGGAAACCAGTCTATCTGGAGAAACCAACACAATGAGAGCGGTCTGTCCACGCCTCTATGGTTTTCTCGCCTTCTGCGTGACATACTGAGGGGTTCACCTTGCCGTTCCATGCACAGCATCGATGGGCAACGGCCCTTGAAGCCAGCACGCACCAGATGAACCGGTGGGCGCAACTGACTATGCCGAGACAGCTTCATTGTCAGAATAGAATATCCAGACGATAATGACCCCAAACGATGTGCCAAAGCAGATAATATACAAGTCTCGTTGCATACATCCAGATGAAGCCATATTGCCTGAAGACGAGCAGTTGAGAGAGGCTGAAGAAGTAGATATTGACTCCAATGAAGATATTGGACCAGAGCGGTTGGGGTCCTGATATGCCCGTCAACGTCTGGAACAAAGGCTCCACAGCTGCCACAATGAAGATTCCAATCAATATCGCTCTCTCCCGATTCGCACCCTCACGGAAGATACCCAGAACGAGCAGTACAAGGGTAAGAGGCAGCAAATGGAAGAGCGTCTCGGCCACGATTCCAATTGAGGGGTAGAACAGGATGGCCTGAGGGAAGGGTATGTTGATGTCAGCAGCGAGAGGCGAATTGAGGTCAATAGATATCGTGATTACGGCGAATAATGCGGCAAGGGCAAACCAATAGGACACACCTCCTAGGTTCTCCTTGACTGATATCTTGAACCAATTTCTAGATTCCAGATACAACATCAGCATGATCCCCAAGACCGCTATGAGAATCATTGGAATCAGCGGGTTGATCTCTCCAAAGAATCGCTCGTATACGTGAGGATCCGAGGAATAGGCCACTCCGGTGAACCCAATTACCGTCAGTGAGATGCCGATTAGAGTGAGGTGTCGCCATCCATATTCGCATGGTAATATCCACATCCGCTTCATCCTACCGCCACCGAGCGTATCCATCTCGCCGCTATCGAAGTCTTGCCAATGATGCATGATGTAATCGAATGTGACATTGTCCCACGATCTATGTGACTTGACCTAGATGTCAATCCATTTCTAAGGTCTCGTCTCATCGATAGATCTCCTTCTCACATACTTCCTGAAGAAGACAAATCCGAAAGCCGCTGCCATGACAATCAGAATGATCGTGCTTATTGGCGCAAATGAGCAATGTGACTCATATCCCAACATACTTTCCTTGCTTGCTGAAGAATCGGGAAACACAGTAAGTACGGCGGATGCTGCAGAGCCGATGAACCCTGCAAGAACGATCAGCAGTAGCAGGGTCCTCCCGAAGATGGCTATGAACCTCGTCAATTGTCCCATGTGATTGAAACCCCCGACTTGCTGCGCATTGCTATCCGATTATATGGCATTTTCTTCCGGCAGCAGCCACAAACAACGCGAACTCTGGCAAAATGTCCATGATTTCGTTTCACGCAACTCATCTGACCGAATGCGCACGATGACAAATCCCTTATTCCATGATTGCCATCTCTCGAATCATGTGTGAAATTAGACTAATGACTCAAGCGGATCTTGCCGACTGCTCATCCCTTTCAATCGCCACGAGGAGAGAGTCCTGGGAATCGATAGAGAAGCCCTTCTACCCAAGTGAGAAATTCGAGGAGGAGCTCCTAGCGTACTCACCCAAGTCACTGGAGAGATTCATAGACGCGAAACACTCGTTTTCTTTGGTGGCAGCGCAAGAGAACCGATTATGTGGATGCGTACTGGTGAAGACAGATTCCAATTACGGAATCGCCGATATCGGCTGGCTCTTTGTCGCAAAAGATATGCGAGGTAAAGGCGTCGCCGGGAAATTGATTGAAGCCGCGTCGAAGAGAGCCTCAGACTCGGGATGTCACAAAATCATTGCTTTCACGATGAAGGCCCTCCCAGAGGCAAACGCAATGTACAGACGCTATGGGTTTGACATGGAGGGAGACTTTCCGAGACACTGGATGAAAATTGATTTCGTGCAATATGGAAAGCAACTGTGATTGGTGCCACTCACTGATGCCACTACGTCATTTCAGGATGAACGCAATTCCACTTTGAATATCAATCTACAATCAAGAATTAAAATGTGCGAGGGCCCGGATTTGAACCGGGGAACCCCTACGAGAACAGATCTTGAGTCTGTCGCCTTTGACCGAGCTTGGCTACCCTCGCCTGGGCCGTAGTTAAGCCTGGGAACATAATAAACATTCCCAGGTACATCCTGAACAAGTGTCAGGGCACAGGTTCAATTCGCGGTCCACAATCCGACGCTTCTAAGACTGCACTAGGAAACGCATTGAATTTCGTTCGGGGTTTCTTGAAAAACTAACACTGTTACGGTTGAAAGGTGTCGTAAACCGTCGCACCGAAAAGAATTAAATAGAAAGCTACTGTTGTATAACCTGGCAGGCGTGGGCAAGCCTGCCAATCTCCACAATGGAGAGGCATCACCAACACACCTCGCCATTTCCTCCAGAATTTCGAACCACCCACAACTTTTGACAAAAGAGGTGTTCGTCGTGCCTCTCCACCTTTTGCCTTCCGTCTTCGGGTGGAGTGCCTGTGAGATTCAAGATGGAGCACCCGTGCTGCGATTGTGAAGACCACGAAATGGTCTGATGACATACTTGATTCAACGAGTGAGAACGGTGCATCCTTCTTCTGTGACAATCACTGAGTGCTCCGCCTGGGCCACGAGTCCCATGCCGGCCTCGACGAGTATCGGGTAACTCAGGATCATCCCCATCCTTACCATCCTAGGCAGCAAGGACGATGCGTTGGGGTGAAGACCGTCGCACCATCTCGCAGCGAAGGGAAACCCGCCAAAAGACGATTGAAGCCTCGAGAAGAACGTGGTGATCTCGGGAGGGGCCCTCCTGTCCCTCATTATTCGATATATGCCGCCTCTGCTGCCGCCGTTGACCTTGCCCTTCCCGGTCGTGGAGAAGGGCTCGATTGCGACGACCATGCCCTCCTTGAGAGCTGAGCGGTCCCGGTTCTTGATGTTGGGTACGCTCATCCCGGCATGCAGATTGTATCGCTCCATGCTGTGCCCCGTGAGATTCTGGATCGGTTTGAAACCTGCCGAACTGATCGCGCGCTCGATCGCCTCACCCATGGCGGAGACCGTCGTCCCCGGAGCCATCATCTGCATACACATCTCAAGCGCGGTCTCCGCGGCGCCGATCAACGGTGCGTGGTTCTTGGTACCGACCTCGACGGTCACCGCGGTATCCGCAGGGTAGCCATCGACGTGTGCGCCGATGTCGATCTTGACAACGTCGCCTGCCGAGAAGCGTATATCGGTGGATTTGGACGGGGTGTAGTGTGCGGCGATCTCGTTCACGCCGATGTTGACGGGGAACGCGCATTCCGCACCCTTGGATCTTATGAGACCCTCGATCGCGTCCACGAGCTCAAGCGCGCTACCCCCCGCCCGCACGTTCGCCGCAGCGTACCCTCTAGCGTCCTTGGTAATGCTACCGGCTCGGATGTACTTCTCCAGCACATCCTCAGTCGCGGAGGGCGTTCTCAATCTCCTCCTGTGAAATCGCGCCCTTCCGGATGACCTCGACCGTGCCGTCCGATACGTCGACGATTGTGGATGGCTCGGCCTTGGTCGTCTTTCCGCAGTCGACGCAGATCTTGACAGTGTCCTTCAGGTCCTTCGTCGGTATCTTCGCGTCCGTGGGGTTCTTGTGAGAGTGCAGATTGGCACTCGTGGAAGTCAATGGTCCGAACCGGTCTATAACCCTGATGGCGAGAGGGTGGTCCGGTATTCTGATCCCGACCAGGTTCGAGCCCGATGTCAGTATATCGGGGATCGTGGGCTTCCTTGTGAGAAGGATGGTCAACGCCCCCGGGAGGAACCTGCGGACCAGCTTCCTTGCGTTGTCGTTGAGTACGGCGACGCTCTCGATCATCTTCTCGTTGCTAACGGCGATGGACAGCGGCATATCGAACGGCCTGTTCTTGGCGAGGAAGACTTTCTTCACGGAGCTCTCGTTGAACGGGTCCGCGCCGATGCCGTACAGCGTGTCGGTGGGATAGACGATCATCTCCCCCTCCTTCAGCACTGCCACTAACTCGTCGACCTCAGCCTCGGAAAGGTCGCAGTCCTTGCACAGATCCTTGCGGTTCGCACACTTGATCACTTTCATCAGTACGCCCCTTCTATGTACTCAGCCGATAGCCCCAGGTGATGCTCCGCGTCTCCGTCCGCATACGACCCGTGGCCCGGATACATGCTCTTCAGCCCCAGCGTTCTCAGTCGCTTCAACGACGACCTCAGCTTCCCGAGGTCCCCGCCTGGAAGGTCCCACCTTCCGACGCCTCCGTCGCAGAACACGGTGTCGCCGACGACCGCAGCCCTGCCATTCCGGTCCAGAAGGGCGATGCTCCCTGGCGAGTGGCCAGGCGTGTGCACGACCTCCAGCTCGGACGATCCGCACCGAAGGGTCTGCCCCTCCCTGAGAGGCTCGACATCGATCTCGCCTATGCCTTTGCCGAACATCGCGCTCACAGTCAGCGACATGTCTCCTGCCCGCAGAGGCTCGGCCTCCGCCTCGTGAAGGTATATCTTCGCGCCTGTAGCCTTGCAGACTGCCTCCACACCGCCAATGTGGTCGTAGTGTGAGTGGGTCAGTACGACGCGCCCGATGCTCTTCAGAGGAACGATCTTCGCAATCGCCTCCAGGGTCGAGTCTACGTGCATGCCGGCCCCCGTGTCCACCACTATCGGATCGTCATCCTCCAGCAGGTACACATTGCTGTCATAGGCCACACCCGCGATGTAGTGAACCTTCATTCCGTGAAGAGGATAACGCCAGCCTAATAAAACTTTGGCCTATGGACCAGGCCGCGTCCAAGAAGCCAAAGAGCGGTCGCGTCCAGAAAGGGACTGCGACTAGTCCCTCGCCAAAACAACCATCTTCCTCCGCTCCTCGAGATTGACCAAGGAAACGGTCTTCGAGAGGGAGAGTTCCTCGGCACGTGCGAGGCCGTCGAGCGCCTGGAGCACCGAATCCCTGCGAGGTCTGCGGATGTCGATCCCAGCTTCCTGGAACTGGTGCTGGACGATGAGCATGGCCTTCTCGAGGTCTCCGTACTGGGCGCAGAAATCCTGGACGATGTGGTCCACCACTTCCGCGAGGGTTTTCGGCTCGTCGGACTTGGTCGAGGGCGGAGCCAGGACATCGGCCACCATCAACTCGCCGAGCGTGTGGAACATAGCCTCCACATTCTCCCCGGTCTTCGCGCTGGAGAGACATGTGGGAAAACCAAGCTTCTGCCCCTGGGACTCCACTACCGTCGCAGTCATCTGCTCCTTGTCCGCGAGATCTGCCTTGTTGCCCACGATGACCGTCGGGACCGTTCCCACGACGAGCTCGGCCTCCTTGAGCCAGAACTCCAGAAGGCTGTCGACGGTCTCCGGACGGGTCAGGTCGCCGACGAGTATCAATCCCTGGGCACCGCTCAGGCTGGATGCGCGCATCTTGGAGTACTCCTTCTGTCCGAGGACGTCCCAGATCATGAGTCGCAGATTGACGATGAGGTTGGGCTTAATCACCTGGATGTCCTTCCTGGAGACCTTGGTGCCTATGGTGGCGATGTACTTATCGTCGAACTTGTCCACGACGTAGCGGGCGATGAGAGAGGTCTTGCCCACGCCGCCGTCTCCAAGGAGCACGACCTTCTTGAGTATCTCGCGAAGCTCCATTCGGAGCGAAATAGGTGCCAGATGGATTATAAACCTTCTATCGATGGACCACCGCAGCCAGGAGCTCAGCGTCTGTACCTGCCGCTGATCAACTGCTTCATGACGTGGTCCACATCTGCAATCTCGGCCGTGTCGCCGGACCACTTGGTCAGCCTGTCACCGAACCGCTCCTCGATGTCCTCGGTAACCTCCTTGAGCTGCAGTCTCAGCCTCTCTGGCTTCTTAGTCGATATGATAGCTGCGATCACCACGTTCTTGGAGTGCGATATGAGTATGTCGTAGTTCTCGAACTTGATCTCCTTGAGCTTCCCACCGTGCTCGTCGAAACTCTCCTTGATGAAGTTCTGCACGGCCGTCAGCATGCCGGCCATGATGTGCTCGTCCTGGTCGGGCCTGAGACGACGGGTGTAGTGCTTCATGAGCATTCCCGAGGGAGTCATCAGAAATATCTCGTCTATTATCGTGGGCGACGACCGCCATATCATGAAGAACCCGGCGATGTTGATGCATGCCAGAGCCGCAGCGAGGCCGACGAAGAACAGCCGCGTGACATCGTCCTCGAACGGGACGACGAACGCGGTTATCAATAGAACGACTAAGATGGATACGGACATGACGGCTAGAGTTCCGATCTTGACTTCCTTCTCCATCGGGCGGCATGATGGGAGGGGGCTGCATTAATCCTTTCTATTCCGTCGCACGGTCTGCGCTTGCGGAGCGGCGGAACGTGCTGTGGACAACGAATAAATACGTAGGTGCCCGCTTCTAACTCGGCATTACACGAAAGAAGGCGTGTGGCAGATGAAGCTGTTTGAATACAAGGCCAAGGAGCTGATGAGGAGATACGGAATCCCTGTCCCTGAGGGGTTCGTAGTGTCGTCGCCGGGCCAGATCGACCACATACCGGGCCCGGTCATGGTCAAGGCTCAGGTCCTCATCGGCGGCAGGGGAAAGGCTGGCGGGATAAAGCCCGCGGACAGCGTCGAGGAGGCTAGGAAGGCCGCCTCTGCGATACTCGGCATGGACATACGCGGATACACAACGAAGGAGGTCCTGGTCGAGGAGAGAGTCGCTGTGGACAAGGAAGTCTATCTCGGAGTGACGGTGGACAGGAGCAGCAAGTCCGTCCTGATAATGGCATCAGCAGCCGGGGGAATGGACATCGAATCAGTTCCCGAGGACGAGGTCCTTGTTGCACATCTGGACCCACTCATAGGCTATCAGCCGTACATAGGCCGCAGGGTGGCGAAGGCCGTCGGACTTGCCGGACCTCAGGCCGCCCAGATGGAATCCTTATGTCAAAGGTTGTGCGAGCTCGTGACGAAGGAGGATGCCGAGCTAGCCGAGATAAATCCCCTCGTGGTGACCGAGGACGGCGAGGTAATAGCAGGAGACGCAAAGGTCACGATAGACTCCGACGCGCTGTTCAGGCACAAGGAGTATCAGGAACTCAAGGAGGACCTCACGCCGCTGGAGGAGAAGGCCAAGAAGCTCGACATCGCGTTCGTTCAGCTCGGCGGGAACATCGGGGTGATCGCCAACGGGGCAGGGCTGACTATGGCCACCCTAGACAGCCTCAACGTTTTCGATGGCAAGGCCGGAGTCTTCCTCGACCTCGGAGGCACCGACGACCCGGAGAAGGTCAAGCAGGCCATGCTGCTCATGGAGGAGGCCGATCCAAAGGTCATCCTCGTCAACATATTCGGCGGCATAACGAAGTGCGACACCGTGGCGGCCGGACTCCTGGAGGCGATGGGCGAGAAGAGTATGGAGGTGCCCATAATCGCGAGGATCAAGGGGGTGAACGAGGAGCAGGCCCGTGACATGCTGAAGAACGCGGGTGTCATTCCGGCGTCCGGACTGAACGAGGCTGCGGAACTCGCAGCCAAGGAGTCTCTGAGGTGATGATGGATGACGGTCATAGTCGATGAGATTACGAAGCTGGTCGTCCAGGGCATCACAGGATACCAGGGAACCTACCATTCGAAGGCGATGATGGACTTCGGGACGGACGTCGTCGCTGGCGTGACCCCGGGCAAGGGCGGGCATGAGGTACACGGAGTGCCTGTGTTCGACACCGTGGAAGAAGCCGTCGAGCGCACCGGAGCGAACGCCTCGTGCGTGTTCGTCCCTGCCCCGTTCACGAAAGGTGCGGTATTGGAGGCGATAGACGCTGGCGTCGCAACGGTCGTCGCCGTCACTGAGCATGTACCCGTCCACGACGCGATCTATTTCGTGGCGGTGGCCAAGGCCAAGGGCGTCGTCCTGATAGGACCCAACTGCCCGGGGCTTGCGTCCCCTGGGCTCGCGAAGATAGGCATCCTGCCCAACAAGATATTCAGGAGGGGCGATGTGGGTGTGGTGTCGAGGTCTGGGACGCTCACCTACGAGATAGTGAACGCGATGACAGAGGCTGGGCTCGGGCAGTCGACATGCGTCGGCATCGGAGGAGACCGAGTGCCGGGGATGGGTTTCGTTGATGCCCTAAAGCTGTTCCAGGAGGACGACGGGACGAAGAGGATCGTGCTGGTGGGAGAGATCGGTGGGACGGCGGAGGAGGAAGCCGCCGAGTTCATCGCCGAGAGCATCACGAAGCCCGTGGTCGCGTACGTAGCCGGCAGAACCGCCCCGCCCGGCAAGCGCATGGGCCATGCGGGAGCCATCATCGCGAGAGGGAGAGGCACTGCCGCGAGCAAGATCAAGGCGCTCGAAGCAGCAGGTGTAAGGGTCGCACCGTTGCCCACGGACGTGCCTGGTCTTGTACGCGCCTGAGCAGCGTGCGGGACCCGCGATGGTTCGACTATAACATTACATAGTAGTATCCTATGGACGAGAACCACAATGACTGAAGAGCTAGATATCGTCTTCTTCGACCTTGGCGGGACCTTGATCGACATGAGCGTGTCGAGAGAGTGTGTGTGGGCGGAAGCACTGTCCCGACACGGAGTGGACACCGAGACCAAGACACTCACGCGTGCCCTCAGAAAAGCGGACAGAGACCTCGACGAGGCGTTCGCCGACATACAGGGAGTGGACGAGACACCTTTCTGGAAGGGATATTATGCGAGGGTGATTCGGAGCCTCGGGCTCGATATCGACTTGGAGGACGTCGTAGCCGATCTCTCAGCATCGTTCGACAGGATCACGCCTGACGAGGAAATATGGATAGACTACCCGGATTCGAAGCCCACCCTCGACAGCCTCGCTGGGAGAGACATCGACATAGGCATCATATCGAACGCGACGGGCCTCGCCAGGAGGGTGCTCTGCAGACTGGACATGGAGAAGTACTTCGACCCAATCATCATCTCCTCCGAGATAGGTAGTCGCAAGCCGGAGAGGGAGATATTCGAAATCGCGCTGACCGAGGCGGGGGCCGCACCGTCGCGTGCACTCTACATCGGCGACAAGTTCGCAGTGGATGTCAAGGGAGCGAACAGGGTGGGCATGAACACCGTCCTGATAGACAGGGGGAACGTGTTCCCCGACGCGTCGTGCGTCAGGATATCCGACCTGTCAGCTCTCAGGACTTACCTGTGACGGCTAGAAATCCTGGTACTCGGGGAGGCCTAGCCCAGAGAGATGGCTGGAATCGTTGAGGACCACGGGTTCGTAGTCTCTGTGACGAACCTTGAAGATCGACATCGCGCACGGGTCATGTTTGTACTTGCCCATCGCGTGCCGTTTCTCCCCCATCAGGTAGGCGGTCATCAGCTTCATCGGCACACGATGGCTCACGATCACGACCGTGCCGGTGCCGTGGGTCCACACGATCTCCCTGAGGGATGAGTTGACGCGCTTCCAGGCCTTCTTCATGTTCTCCCCGCCCGGAGGTCTCATCTTCGACGGAGCCTCCACCCACCGGTCGAACTGCTTCGGGTAGTCACTGGCGACTTTGTCCTCTGCCATCCCCTCCCAGAGGCCGTAGCTGACATCCGAGAAGCCGTCGTTCTCACGGATGACCATCCCGTGCGGGGCGGCAATCCTCCTGGCCGTTACCAGGGCACGTTTCAGGGGGCTCGTGTACAACGCTTCGAAGACCTTGTCCTTGAGCGCCTCAGCGGTGGCGTCCGCCTGGGCGATGCCCTCGGCGTTCAGCTTGACATCCCTGCGTCCGCGGAACACCTTGTGGCGGTTCCAGTTCGTCTCGCCGTGGCGTATGAGAATGAGTTCCATCTCGGACATATGCAGTTTCCTCGCATGCCGCTCATGCTATTTATGGGCTACCTGGAATTGACTCCAGTCGAAGGCGGACCCGTTCTCGGGGCGGTATCTCACGGTCCAGGTCCGGCCTGCTCGGATACTACGATCGAGTCGGAGAGCCAGACAGTCATTGTCACCTTGTCCGACGGGAGGAAACCTACCCTCATCACCTCGTACACCGAGAACCTTAGCACCACGTAGCAGTCGTGGATACCTGCCTCAGTGAACGTGGCGTCAACATAGCCGAGGGACATGTTCCGGAGCTCGTCCTTCTCGGTCATCCAGCCTATGAGAGTGTCGTCCTCGAGGTAGAACGACACGTTGCGGAGGGATATCTCGGTTCCCATGAACCAAAAACCGTCGGATTCCTCAGAGACCTTAGTCACCATGACCTCAAAAACGGCAGCTTCATCCACGGTCGCGTTCCCATCGCCGTGAATGGATACGCCCCAGGTGGTCGTGCCCACGCTGACCAGGCTGGCAAATATCTGCACGTCCTGGTCGGCCTCCGTGCCGCCGAGGTTGGCATGAGTGTCAGGGTTGAGATACATGTCGCCCACCGTGGACATCACGGGCGGGCTGATGAGTGTCCACACCACGAGGATGACGATTACGACTGCGAGCGCGATCCAACGACCGAGGTGCCTGGGCTTCCTCCGCTCCTTCTTCGGCTTGCCAGGGCGACCCTCGCGCTCGTATTCCTCTATCCACATCTCCTGAGGATCACCGTCGAACTCAGGGGGCGCATCCTCTCCAGGCAGGGGCTCGGGAGGGGGTGGTTCGGGCGGTGGCGGCTCCGGAGCGGCCGCGGCAACCTTACTCGATCCTGCCAGGTCTTCGTCATTCTCAGAAGCCAATTGACTCATCCATCCTACATGTATCATCGACTGCAATCGCAATCAACCTTTCGCTCCCCATGGAAGCGCGACGATAGGGTTTTGCCCTCTGCGGCACCTCATACGCCATGCAACCTCAATCCAGCCGCTCAACATCATCCGCCCTCAACGTCCGCAGGAGGTCGTCGATCCGATCCAGACCTCTGAGCAGGTAGTCCTTCGGCAGCGCGGTCCCTATCCGGATGTAGCCGTCCATCCCCAACTGACCTCCAGGCACGACCAGGACGGATCTCTCCTTTCGAAGGCGTTCGGAGAGGTCCAAGGAGTTCGATCTAGGCGGGTGACGGACGAAGCACATCGCCCCAGCCTCGGGCGACCTGTGGGCAAGGGCCGAGCCGTGGGCCTCGTTCCAATCGTCAAAGACACGATGGCTCATCCTCACGACCTCTTGGTTCTTCGCGAGTATCCTCTCTCTCCTCTCCGGCTCGAGGACCTTCCTGGCTATTTGGTCCGATAGCATCGAGTGCGTGAGGGTAAGGTAGTCGTGGTAGCAGGTTAGCTCCTTGAGCGTCTCCGGCATGCCAACGAGCCAGCCGATCCTCAGGCCGGGCATACCGTACGCTTTGCACAGGCCGTTGGTGATGAGCGTCCTCTCATGATGCCCCCACAGGGACTGCGTCCTCGAATCCCCCAACTCCGCGCCGACGTATACTTCATCCGCAAGGAGCCATGCACCGGAGTCCTTCACGGCGTCTATCAGGGCTTTGCGCTGCTCGGAAGCCATGACTGCGCCGGTGGGGTTGTTAGGGTTGCAGACGTGGACCGCCTTCGTCTTCCGCGTGACCGCGGCCTTGATGTCCTCGGGATCGAACTGCCACCCGAGCTCCTCCTTGAGCGGGATAGACCTCACCGCCATGCCCCAAGAAACTGCCAGGTTCCAGGTCTGCAAATAGCTCGGGACGATGACCACGATCTCGTCACCCCTTTCGAGGAGGCGCCACGCCGCCATGAAATTCGCCTCTGACGCGCCGTTGGTGACGAGGACTTGGTCCGCCGACGCACGCTCGTACATGGCGGCGATCGCGGACCGTAGCTCAGGAGACCCGTTCGTCGGCGGATAGCCCTGTTCAAGCTCGAGCATGGCCCTGACCGCATCATCGCTGTCCATGACCTCCCCCAGGCTGACGGAAGGCACTCCGCACCCCGATAGGTCGTAGTCCACGTCACCCTCGTAGAGACACTGCATCCGAACCATGTCAAAGGCCTGAAGCTCCATGATCTCGCCGACATGGCATGAACGCTCATGGATTAAAGCCCTTCAGTGCGCCGAACGCCTCGAAGCCCTGATCGGTTCTCGGCCTCAGCCGGCCTCCCGTCCTCCGGGCGCTCTCGAAGGCGCAATCATCGAAGCGCGGGTACACCCTGCCGGGGTCCGCGCGGAAAACCGAGGTTTGAGAGAGCCAGAGCAACGCTTTTATACGGGTCGATACATAGCGGGAATCCCAGCCCCGCTAGAGGGCAACGCCTAAATAACGTTGGCCTACTAGATTTAAGGGTTGGTCATGCACCCGTGCATGCTTGCTGTGCCCGGGGAAGATGGTTGAGGGGCAGCGGGCGGGAAGGACCCGCGGGCTTCTGTGAGTGCCGATCATGTGCAATCCGGACGTGTGCTGAGTCGACATGCTAGCGGCTAAGTAAACCGCTTGGGGAATGGCTCGGTTCGGGCGCCGAAGAAGGTCGTGCCAAGCTGCGATATGCGTCGGGTAAGCGCAAGGAGCTTTTGATCCGACGATCACCGAATGGGACTTCCTGCTCTTCGGAGCAATCCGTGAGGATAGGGAACCGGGGGAATTGAAGCATCTTAGTACCCTGAGGAAAAGAAATCAACCGAGATGCCGTTATTAAAGGCGATCGAACGCGGCAAAGGGCAAACTGAATCCTCCCGAGAGATCGGGCGGAGATGTGGTGTTGCAGACTCCCTTACATCTTAACCTGTTAATCCGAAATCGCCTGGAACGGCGTGCCATAGAGGGTGATAGCCCTGTAGGAGCGCGCAGGAAAGATGATTGGGGATGTTCTAGAGTATTGCGCCTTGGATCTGGCGTGAGAATCTGGGAGCCATTTGCTTCCAACCCTAAATACGACCCGAGACCGATAGTGCAGTAGTAGCGTGAGCGAAAGCTGAAAAGCACCCTTAGCGGGAGGTGCAAAGAGCCTGAAACCAAGTGGTGACATAACTATGCGGCGTGCAAGGGAAGATGCTCGCAAGAGCGGACCGACGTCGCATTATCCGTTTCGAATAACGGGCCAGGGAGTTCGGATCGATGGCGAGGTTAATCGGG
>JAEHCN010000034.1 GCA_020696395.1 Thermoplasmata archaeon
GTGACGGCACTCGCTTTAACATCTGGTCGAACCGATATGTTGTCGGGATGGGCTGGGGGAACGCAACGCTCATCGAAACCGACAACTCGGGAAGTGCTGTCACTCCCCAAGTGGCCGTCGACGGCTCGGGCAACGCGATAGCCGTGTGGAGTCAATCCGGCGATATTAGTGATAACATCTGGTCGAACCGATATGTCGTCGGTTTGGGCTGGGGGACAGCGACGCTCATCGAGACTAACGACTCTGCATCGACTAGCGGTCCGCAGGTGGCCGTCGACGGCTCGGGCAACGCAATAGCCGTGTGGCAGCAACACGGCCTATATGGTATCGGTCACATCTGGTCGAACCGGTATGTCGTCGGGACGGGCTGGGGGAGCGCAACGCACATCGAGTCCGACGACTGGTGGGGAGACTCTACCCACCCCCAAGTGACCGTTGACGCTTCTGGCAACGCGATAGCCGTGTGGGAGCAACGCAACATCAGTGGCCTCAGTCAAGTCTGGTCGAACCGATATGTCGTCGGGACGGGCTGGGGGAGCGCAACGCACATCGGGACCGAGCACTTAGCAGTTGTTTGGCCTCCACAGGTGGCCGTCGATGGTTCAGGCAACGCGATAGCCGTGTGGCAGCAACACGACGCTTTTGGCTATAACATCTGGTCGAACCGATATGTTGTCGGGATGGGCTGGGAGAGGCCTACGCTCATCGAAACTGACGACTCGGGAAGTGCTGCCACCCCCCAAGTGGCCGTCGACGGCTCGGGCAACGCGATAGCCGTGTGGCAGCAACACGACATCAATGGCCTCAGTCACATCTGGTCGAACCGATATGTCGTCGGGACGGGCTGGGGGACAGCGACACTCATCGAAACCGAGGACTCCGGAGATGATGGGGTGAACCCCCAAGTGGCCGTTGACGGTTCAGGCAATGCGATAGCCGTGTGGCCGCAATTCGACGGCACTCGCTTCAATATCTGGTCGAACCGATATGTTGTCGGGATGGGCTGGGGGAACGCAACGCTCATCGAAACCGACAGCTCGGGAAACGCTGGGTCGCACCCCCAAGTGGCCGTTGACGGCTCAGGCAATGCGATAGCCGTGTGGTCTCAGTCCGACGGCACTCGCTTCAATATCTGGTCGAACCGATATGTCGAGCCAGACACCACGCCGTCATCGCCGTCATCGCTGACATCGACCATAGCCGTGCTCGTGGCTCTGGCTGTCGTGGTCTCAATTATCTTCCTCTGGCTTCGAAAGAAGACCGCAGACAGGAGTAGCGAGTCCATCGAGGATGAAGAGCCTCCGCCGCCGCATAGCTGATAGCAGATCTTCGTCTTCGAAAACCCTTACCCTTTCGCACCGCCCCTATAGCTTTTTCTCAACGACGGAGCCTTCGGGCAGACATGCGTCGACAGCGGAGTCGACCTCGATTCGGTGTCCATTCTTCTCGGACACACGACGACAAAGACCACAGAGACTTACTACTGCCGGAAGCGCGAAGACGTTGCGCTCAAGGAGGTTTTCGATGTTTTCGAGCCGAAGAAAACCCCGAGCGCAATTAAACCTTTAATTGAAAGCGAAAAATATTTGTCTGGCTACGCGTAGGTGTGCGGCCGCCGGGCCGCGCACCCTGAGCTAGCCAGACTCCCTTTTTCTGATAACCCCTACGATTGGCCCGTGAAGGTTACCCCGGTGCCTATCAGCCCGACCGTCGGCTCGTGTATCAGCACGAGCGCGTAGGTGGTGGCCGAGCTGAAGGTAGTGGCTCCGGCCGCAGTGAACACTTCGATGTAATCCTGGCCGCCCACGTAGCCGTCCCCGCAGGCAGTCACCCAGCAGTACACGTCAATATCCCCGAGAGCGGTCGCTCCTGTAGACGTAAGGTTCACTGATGCCAACGAACCGTCGTCTAGGTCCCTTGCCCGAGGGCTCCACCCGACGGATTCGGTGCCGTCCGTCGTCAGCCCCACCGTAACGTCGCTCCATGAAATCTCGCTGTTTGATATCGACGTGATGGTCATCTTAACGCCGTTAGTAATGGTGGTCTCCTGATACATGGCTAAAGGCGTATGGAAATGGGGGCTGGAGATTCCCAGAACCATGACATACAGCACCGCCGCTAGGACGACTGGAATTACCACAACCACGACGACGACTATAGCGACAATCATGCCGGTACTCATGCCGCTCTTAGCCTGTAGTTGCTGTTGCGATGGTCTCAACTGCCCAGTAATGCTGTAACCGCAATATTGGCAGAACACCGATTCGTCTGTGACTTGCCTGCCACAGCCCTTGCACTCTATGGTCAATTCCTCCATGTGGTGATTCGCGTGTCTCCTTAAGGCATTATTGCTGGCATTCCGCCCCTATGGCCATTCCTCACGGACGTCTATGTCGACGGACATCCATGAATACGCTTAAGGCTTCGCTCACGAATGATAGGCGCATGGGAATGTCGCGTATTCCGTTTCCATCGAAACCACCAATTCAACTACTGGGCGATACGAAGGCTAAGCAGGAGTTCTGCAAATCGGGCTTTCGCTCCGTCAGCTTGAAAAGCATCCTCTTTATCGGATTGGCATTCATAGTGTTCTTGACGGTTCTCTACTTCGTAGGATAGCTGCCGAAGGATTCGTTTTGCACGCTCTCAGAGGCGTTTCTACGCGGGAATAGCCAAGGATTCGCCCTCAAGGCCGTTGAGGCATACCTGAGTATGCCTGAGGGCGCATACGGGCTAAGTCAAGGCTGTTTTCCCAGAGACCTGCCACAACTTGGGCACCAAACAGCCCCAGGCGCAACCTGCCTGCCACAGTATGGACAGAAGTTGACCGTTCCCGGAGGACCGCCCGCCGAGTACTGGGCCTGTCCGCCCCAGGCAACTTGACCAGGGGGAGGGGCTCCGTAGTATTGGACGATCGTTTTCGGTTCCTCGCTCTGAACCAGCCCTATCACCATTATGATGAAACCAATCGGAATGAAAACGCCTGCGAGGCAGCATAGCCATCCGAAAAGGACACCGATGGCAATCAAAGCCAATCCAATGACGACTGTGCTAGTGTTCATGACCGCCGCCCACTCGGCCCTTGATTACTGTGTCATATAAGGCCTTTTCGCGTCGTAGAAGGGCCATGTCACTCGATTTGTCCCTGAGTTTCGGTACAATCTCCGCGAGGCTCGAAATCGTCCGAGCGTTCGAGAGATCGGCACCAACTCCGAAGCTCAATTCCCCCCCTGATTGAAACGAGAACCGATTTTACTGGCTATGCGTGAGAGCGGGCGCGAAGGGATTCGAACCCTTGACCGCTTGCTTAGGAGGCAAGTGCCATATCCGGACTAGGCCACGCGCCCTCGGGTGGGCTCCGGGCGTCGCGCAAGACAACGCCCTTCGCATGGTATCGATGGGAATCAAATAAGAGGTTTGGGTCGTCCCTGCCCAACACTCGGATCAGGCATCCCTACCGTCGTCGGATAGTTCTTCGGGGGCCTTCTCCACTGGCTTCGCCTCTGTCTTCGGCTCAGCCTCTGGCTTCTCGGTTAGCTCCTCAGCTGGCTTCGCCTCGGCAGGTGCGGGTTCCTCCTCCTTGGGTTTCGGCTTCGCGTACTCCTCCACGAAGGACACGGTCTCCGCGTCCAGCACTTCCCTGAGGTCCGTCACGACCCTGTACTTGGTAAGCAACCACTTCTGGTCGTATTTGCACGCATCAGGCAGCTTGACCTTGTAGTCGTGACCGTGATGCTCTACCTCGAACCCTTCCTCGGTGCCATACGACATCCTCAGGAGCAGCTCAGCGATCTCCTTCGGCTTGGTCGGCTTCTTGACTATCTTGTACTTGTACCTGAGAGTCCGTCCAGCGAGCCTGTTGTTGAAATCTATCCTGACACGTCCGGCAGTCATAGCGATTATCGTGGCCCGGCGGTTCCTTATCGTGACCTCCATGCCGACCTGGGGCTCGATGTCCTGTCTGAGGAACTCGCGCATCGGGTGAAGCTCCACAAGCTTGGGGTCCCTCGGTCCGGCACCCTTGTCGGGGGGGATTACCAGGTCGTACTCCTTGCCGGCCTCCGCCTTCAACATGTGTTCGTCGAGCCCTGGGAACAGCCTCTCCTTGCCTACAATCAGAGGCTGGGGTCCGTAAACCGCCTTCTCGTCGAAAATCTCCTTCTCCTTGGCGAGCGATTCGTCCGTCGTGTCGAAAAGCTCATCGGAATCCTCGATCCAGCCGCTGAACTCGACCAAGACCAGGTTGCCCGCCTCGATCTTCTCGCTTCGCGCTTCATCCTTCTTCTCTTGGTGCTTCTTAGCACCCTCATTCTCGGTCATGTGATATCACCGCTGGTGCGCGATTTGTGCGATACATAACCGCCATTTAAAGGTTGTTATGCGAGAAGTGTCCTGCCAGGCTTGCTTCGGAGCTGGCCGGCGACGCCGCCACTCAGAGGTCAAGGCCTGGTCAAAACCTATATGCCCCTTCCCTCATTACTCGGCCAGCCCTGGACGCCACCGTAGCTCAGCTGGTAGAGCAGCTGACTTGTAATCAGCAGGCCGGGAGTTCAAATCTCCCCGGTGGCTCTAGATCGTTCTCATGGAACAGGCCAGAGAGACGCCGTAGGCTGGGGGTGGCAGCCTCTGAAGACCGGACCTAGAGGCTGCCTTCATCTTGAGAAATCAGGCCACCGCCGTTAAGGCGGTGAAAGAGGGTTTTCCGCAGGCCATGGCTGGCTCAGAGGAGCAATATCGGCTTGCCTGGCCTTAGAGGGTACTTCTTGCACTTGTGACAGTACCACTCGTTGTACTGCGCTATGAACTTCAGCTCGGACTTACAGGTCGGACAGACCTTCTTCCCGGAAGGAGCGACGCTCTTTGGAGCGTAGGCCTTGCACTCGTCGCAGTAGTACCGCTTGTACTTCTCGATGTACCGAAGCTTGCCGTTACACTTCGCACAGGAGTTCCCCTTCTTAGGCATCTCGGGCTTGGCCTTCGCCCTGTGGAGCGGGTACTTCTTGCACGCGTAGCAGTACCATTCGTTGTGCTTCTGGACGAACTTCATGTCGCCCGAACACTCAGGACAGCACTTGGAGGTGGCTTCCTTCTTCGGTGGTTCGGGCTCCTCCTCCGTCGCCGGGGCGTACTTCTTACAGCTGTAGCAGTAGTCTCTCTGATACTTCTCGATCCACTTCAGAGGTTGCCCGCAGTTCGCGCACATGCGGACCTCGATCGATCCCTTCGGGGCCTCAGGCTTCGTCCCCTCGGGAACGCTCGACTCCTCCTTGGGTTCTTCCTTGGGCTGAGCCTCCTCGACCTCGGGCTCCTCGGCCATCTCCTGTTCGGATTCGATCTCCTCATCGGCGATGTATGAGTTGCACTCGTAGCAGTACCACTTCTCCATGTGCTCGAGGAAATTGGGCTCTTCGCCACAGTTTGGACACTTCGATGCTTCCATCTTCGTCAACTCCGGTCTTCGCAGGGTTCGCCGGTCGGAGGGTTTCCCTCCTGGGGCGTCTCCTGTTCTTCATGCGAAATTACGGAGCCCGAGCGTATATGAACATGTCATCCTGAGAATCATCCATGATAACGGATGCGGTAGGGCAGCCAGCATCCTAGTAGCCTACGTGTAGAGCGTGCCAATGAATATGGAGGAACGAAATCGAGTGATGGAGCCTGGAAAGGAGGCGCCGACATGAGGAACATCGCCAGAAACGGGAAACGATTGGCGAACGACAAAGGAGCTGGAATCGAGGGACTGCCGTTGCAGCTGCTGATAATGGTGGTTGTAGCTGGCCTAGGTCTGACGATCATAATGGGTTGGATGAGCTCGATATCGGCACCGAGGTCGATTGGAGACATATTCGTCACACCGGGGGAGATCCTGGTCCGTGACCTGGACGGAGATGGGATCTACATCCGTGAAGGGCTGACCCTGACGGTTACGGTGACCGACCAGGAAGGCGACAGGATCGAAGGGGCGACGGTCGTCCTGGAGGGGGGGAACATAAGGACAGAGGATGGGAGCTCCGTCAGAGGGACCACAGATTCGAGAGGGCAGGCAATGTTCATAGGTCTGGTGGTGGAACACTTCGGGCGGGCGCTATCGACGGTGACCGTCACAGTGGCGAAAGGGGACTACGGCATCGACTCGAGCTTCGAGATACCGGTGATCCCGAGCTGATGACTTATGACCATAAGGACGGATAGGGACGCTGTCGGGGCCTTGCCGCTCAGGTTGTTGGTGGTTGCGGTCGTGGCAGGGCTCTCCGTCGTTCCTGCAGCCGGCGCACTGCAGACTCTCCAGGACCGGAGTTTCCTTGACAGATGCGCAGTGCAGCTGGAGAGCATGGTCAGTACCGCCCAGGTGGTGTCTCTGGAGGGCTTCGGCTCCATGAGGACTATCGACTTCGACTTCCGCTCGGGCGGCTCGCTCGGAATGAACCGGCTCGTGATCGGAGGCGGCTGGATGGACCCAACGGTGTCGAGCGTCATCCTGGAGCTGTCTTCAGGTCGCAAGCTCATCTGCTCGGCGGATGAGCCGTTCGTATGGTTGGCGACGGAATCCCATGAATGCCTCGAGACATCATCGCCCCTCTTCACACTCTCATTGACTGCTTCGCGGCTTGACGGGGGCCCGCTCGTGATTTGCGAGGTGATCCCCTGGACTTCGTGATGTCAAAGGTCGGACTGTCAATCTGCGCACTGGTCTCCGCCTCCGTGCTCGGCGCGGTCTTCTCGGACTCTGGAGTGGACGAGGTGAGGCAGGAGCTACGTGTCATACTGCAGAGGATGTGCGACATGATCTCCTCGGCCGCCGTGGCAGGCGGTGACTCCGTCAGGGTGTTCTGCATACCGTCATTGTCTACCGGGGAGCCGATACGGGCAACGGTGACCGTCGACGGGGCGATTATGTCGTCAGGGGCGGCCTCCGAGATAGACCACCCGTGCACGCGAGTGCACCTATGGCACTGGGACGGACGCGACCTGAATGATAGCGTCATAGCAGACCTCGACCAATCGTACGGCGAAACGACCGCCCATACGGGGGAGACCTTTGAGATCTTCGCAATGTCAGTGATGGTGGATGGCGTGCATCAGGTGCTTGTCTTCATACTGAGGGAAGGGGCGTGTTGAGGGCGCTAGAATTTCTGAGACATGTCCTCCACGGCCTGGACGAGCTCGTCTACCTCTTCTGTTGTATTGTATATATACAGGGACGCGCGGACAGCGCCATCGACCCCACGTGATTCGAAAAGAGAGTGACAGCAGTGCATCCCCGCGCGCACCATTATGTCCCTCGAGTTGTCAAGGATCATCGCAACATCGTGCGGGACCATCTCCTTGATGTTGAAACTTAGGATGCCTCCTCTGAGGTTCGGATCCGAAGGCGGGAGTATCCGGACGCCGTCGATCCCTCTCAAGGCCCTCGTCATCCTGCGGTTAAGGGCCACCTCGTGCTCCCTGACCGCGTCTAGGCCGACACGACCCAGATACCGGATCGCCGCTCCTGCCCCGATTATCCCGCTGTAGTTCTGTAGGCCTGCCTCGAATCGCTCTGGGGGAGGCAGGAGCTCGAAGGAATCCAGAGTGGCGCCCGTCACCCCGTGGCCTCCGTATGCGAGCGGAGTGAGACAACAGGATGATTCGTTCTTGGCGTACATGATGCCCAAGCCAGACGGACCTAGCATCTTGTGAGCCGATGCGACGAGATAGTCCACATCGAGGGATTCCACGTCGATGCGCATGCTTGGGGCAGTCTGGGCCGCGTCGAACAGAACCCGCGCCCCCCGCGAGTGGGCCATCTCCACGACCTCGCGCGCTGGCAGGGTATATCCGGTGACGTTGGATGTTAGGCACATCGCGACCAACCTGGTCCTGTCGCTCAACGCCTCCTCGAAGGCCTCGAGGTCGAACTTGCCGTCGGACGAAGACCTCACGATTCTTCGGCGGATGCCGTACATCTCCGCTGCGCGGAGCAGCGGGATGTGGACTGAATTGTGCTCGTAGTCCGTAGTCACAACCTCGTCCCCGCTCGCCAGCCCGGAACCGAATATGACCGTGTTCAGTCCTTCCGTGGCGTTCTTAAGGAAGGCAATCTCCGCGGGGTCGGCGGCGCCTAGAAAACGGGCAGCGTCCGCCCTGACTTCGTCGCATTTCAACGACACCTCGGTCGCCAGTCTATGGGAGCTTCTGCCAGCACATGCAGGAGTCGATTCGTAGTACTCGCTTATCGCGTCGATCACGCATCTCGGCCGGAGTGTCTGGCATGCGTTGTCGAGGTATATCGGCGGTTTCCTGCCCTGCCTCTCCGATAAGATAGGGAAGTCCTTTCTGATCTCAACAGTGTCCATGGTTGTGACGGCGAAGCCCGTAACGGTTATTTCTCACTTTTCAAGGTCCGGGCGCCGCCTTCCGTGAAAAACGCGAAGCCTTTAAAAACCGAGCAGTCATCACCCTGAATCGTAATGCCCGAAAGACCCAGCAAGAGGATTTACTTCGATCACGGAGCCACGACGCGCGTCATTCCAGAAGTCGTCGAAGCGATGGCTCCGTATGTATCCGAGAAGTACGGAAACGCCTCGAGCATTCACTCGTTCGGGCGAGAGGCCAGGACGGCTGTGGATGACTCCAGGGCACGAATCGCCGCACTCATCGGAGCTGGTCCTTCCGAGATAGTGTTCACATCTAGCGGTACGGAGTCGGACAACTTGGCGATCAAGGGGGTCGCTCTGCACGAGAGCCGTGGAAAGGGCCACCTGGTAACGACGGAGATTGAGCACAGCGCGGTGCTCGAACCCTGCGCATACCTGAAGAGCAGGGGATTCGAGGTGACCCGGCTGCCCGTCTCGAAGGAGGGATTCGTGGACCTGGGGGACGTCGAGGCGGCGATCAGGGATGACACGATTCTCGTGAGCGTCATGATGGCTAACAGCGAGATCGGCACGATCCAGCCCGTGCGTGAGATCGGCAAGATGGCGCACTCCAGGGGTGCCCTGTTCCACACCGATGCGGTTCAGGCAGCAGGAAAGATGACTATAGATGTGGACAGAGACAACATCGATCTCCTTTCGCTATCGTCACACAAGTTCCACGGACCAAAGGGCGTCGGTGCCCTATACGTCCGGAAGGGAACGAAGGTCGAGCCGCTCCTTCACGGCGGAGGGCATGAAGGGAAGCTGAGATCCTCGACCGAGAACGTCCCTGGGATAGTGGGCTTCGGCAAGGCGGCTGAGGTCGCCCAGAGAGACATGCCTGAGACGGCCGAGAGGATGCGCCATCTGCGCGACCGCATCATCAAGACCGTTCCCGAAACGATACCGGACGCGTACCTGAACGGCCATCCTACGAACAGGCTCGTGAACAACGCACATCATAGGTTCGACTTCATAGAGGGGGAGGGGCTGGTCCTCCTCCTTGATATGTCGGGGATCGCCGCGTCGACAGGCTCGGCCTGCTCTACGGGCTCTCTGGAACCCTCACCCGTCCTACTGGCGCTCGGACTGACACACGAGCAGGCCCACGGTAGCCTCAGGGTCACACTAGGTCGGGAAAACAATGAAGAAGAAGTAGGATATCTCTTAGAAGTGCTGCCCGGGATAGTGTCCAAGCTCAGGGAGATGTCTCCCTTCAGCAAGGACCGGCCTAAGTGCGGCCGTGAAGGTGGATGTAGTGTACAGTGACAAAGTGATGGAACACTTCGCCAACCCCAGGAACGTCGGGGAGATAGCCGATCCCGACGGGATTGGCAAGGTCGGCAACCCCCAATGCGGGGACGTCATGTGGATGTACATCAAGGTCAAGGACGATATCATCACTGATATCAAGTTCAAGACTTTCGGATGCGGCGCCGCGATAGCCACCAGTTCAATGACGACGGAGCTGGCTAAAGGAAAGACCATCGAGGAGGCGAAGAAGATATCCAGAGGGGACGTCGCCCATGCTTTGGACGGCCTACCCCCGGTGAAGATGCACTGCTCGAACCTCGCAGCCGACGCACTTCGTGCAGCCATCAAGGATTACGAGGCCAAGAAAGCTAAGTAGTAAACCCTCAGGGGATCCCGATGCCGAAATAGGCCCAAGAAAGATTATTGTAGGCGCCGGACCTATCCAGCTCAGACGCAAATGACCGGGCTGGAAGTCGACATCGCGGGAATCCGTATGCGCAACCCCACGATGCTCGCCTCTGGGATTCTGAACGAGACGGGGCGGAGCATGGTCGATGTCGCCAAGGCCGGCGCGGGAGCGGTCGTTACCAAATCTGTCGGGCTCGAGCCGAGGGAGGGGCACCCGAACCCGTGCATCGTAGAACTCAAGTGCGGGCTAATCAACGCGATGGGACTTCCGAACCCTGGAATCGACGCGTACTTGGAAGAGGTGGCCTTTGCGCAGAACGGCGGAGTGCCGGTCATTGGAAGCGTGTTCGGCGGCTCGGAGGAAGAGATCGCCGAAGTGGCCAAACGAATGGCCTCTGCGGGAGTGGCCGCCGTGGAACTGAACCTGAGCTGCCCCCATGCCGAGGGGCTCGGGGCAGAGATCGGCTCGACCCCCGACAGGGTCAAGAGGATATGCGGAGCGGTCAAGGCTAGCGTGGAGGTTCCGGTATTCGCCAAATTGACACCTAACACATCGTCGATCGTCTCGCTAGCATCTGCTGCCGAAGAAGGTGGCGCGGATGGCGTAGTCGCGATCAACACCCTCAGAGCGATGGCGATCTGCCCTGAGCTCGGACGACCGATACTGAGCAACAGGTTCGGAGGGCTTTCCGGGGAAGCGGTAAGAGCGGTCGGCGTCAGATGCGTGTACGAGATATTCGACACCGTCACCGTCCCCATCATCGGCGTGGGCGGCGTAACGACCTCGAAGGACGCGCTCGAATACATCATGGCAGGAGCGACTGCGGTTCAGATGGGCACGGCCGTCTGGTCCGACGGTCCCGGAGTCTTCTCCGATGTGTGCGACGGAATCGGGAAGTTCATGAATGCGAACGGCTACGAGTCTGTAGAGGAGATGAAGGGAATTGCCCATCGGTAGCGGCATCAGAGCCTTCGCCATCACCGAGCAGGTCGACGAGACACCCACCATCCGGACCGTGCGCCTCGACGGGAGCATGCACGCCCAACCGGGACAGTTCGTGATGGTCTGGGTACCCGGAAAGGACGAGTTTCCGATGTCGATATCCTATCCTGGAGAGCGCTTCGGGATAACGTACAAGGTCGTGGGTGAAGGGACTAGACACCTGTCCATAATGAAACCCGGAGAGAGGATAGGCATCCGAGGGCCGTATGGGAAAGGCTACAGCATCGAAGGAAGGAACATCCTCATCGTGGCAGGTGGGACGGGAATGGCAGCACTCGCCCCCATGGTGGAACAGGCCGTAGCATCCGGCGCCTCCGTGGATGTCGTGCTTGGCGCCAGGACGCAATCGGAACTTCTACTCAGGAAGAGGTGCGAGCGGTCCGGAGCGACATTGCATATCACGACGGATGACGGAAGCGACGGTTCCAAGGGTTTTACGACCGACAAGGCGAGGGTGCTACTGGAAGTAGGCGTCTACGACATGATGTATGCCTGTGGCCCAGAGAGGATGATCGTCGGGCTGCTGCAGCTCTCCAGAACGACGGGAGTCCCGATGCAGGCCTCTCTGGAGAGATATATGAAATGCGGCATCGGGATCTGCGATTCCTGCGCGATCGATGGGAAGCACGTGTGCGTAGACGGACCGGTCTTCTCACACGAGGTGTTGTCCAAGCTGTCCGAGCTGGGACGGACTCGGATGAGTCCGTCGGGCGGACGGATACCCATCGATTAGTCTCACAATACGCGATTCTCGGATAGCACAGGAACGCGTGCTTTTCCTGCACTTCCTGCTATCATCCTTCTCCACACTTCTGCGTTCCCGCAGATTCAGAGAGCACGGCGTCAACAATCGTCCAGAACTCATCATCGGACACCCGGCCTTGCCGCTCTCCCGTTCGTTTGATCTCGCGGACAATCTCGCAAATCTGCTCCTGAGTGGCGTCCACATCCCGCCCGGATAGGCGGCTCCTCACAATCGACGTCCCCGAGTGCTTTCCCAGAACCAGACGGCGACGGTTGCCCACGGACTCAGGGGAGACACACTCGTAAGTCATCGGGCAGTTCAGGACTGCAGCGACATGGATCCCGGATTCGTGCGAGAACGCATTCGGCCCGATCCATGGCTGGTTCGCAGGCAAGGGAACCCCCGCTGCCTCGAACACGAGTCTCCCGAGTTCAGTCAGCCCTTCGGTCGATATTCCGATGTCCTTTCCATACAGGCTCTTGAGGACCATCACCAGTTGTTCCAGAGGCACATTGCCTGCCCTTTCGCCAATGCCTCCGACCGTGGTGGCGATGGCCTCAGCTCCTGCGGACAGGGCGACAATGGAATTGACAGTCGCGAGGCCGAAGTCGTTGTGCAGATGCGCGGAGAGCGGGGCATCCAACACGGACCTTATCCCACCGACCACATGCGAGATCGCCTCAGGAGACGCGCAGCCGAGAGTGTCCGTGATCCCCACGCGTTCCGCCCCTGCCTCGTGGCAAGCCATGTAGATGTCCCTCACGAACTGAAGGTCTGAGCGAGTCGTGTCCTCAGTGCTCATGCTAACGCGAAGGCCGTGATCCGAAGCGTACTCCGTAGCCTTCACCGCCCGCTCGAGCACCTGGTCGCGCGACATCTTCAGCTTGTACCGTAGGTGGATGTCACTTGCCGCGATGAAGAGGAGGATCATGCCCACATCGCAGTCGACCGCCGCGTCGATGTCCTGCTCCAGGGTCCTTGCGAGGCACAGGACCTCAGCGTCCAACCCCAGCCCTGCGATGGCCCTGACCGAATCGCGCTCGGAATCGGACACTGCCGGAAACCCAGCTTCGATCTGGTGAACGCCGACTTCGTCCAGCTTGCGCGCTATCGCCACCTTCTGCTCCATGCTGAAGCGCACCCCAGGCATCTGCTCGCCATCCCTGAGAGTGCTGTCGTATACCACCACTCTATCAGGAAGCGGAGGGGAGGCCAATCTGTTGAAAGGACTCAACGGATCGATGTCCACGTCTGCACAAATCGACAGTTGAGTATAAAGCTTGTTCTCGCTCCCTAATGGCAGCTGGCCGGTCGCGCGCGACGAATTCGCGGATGGCGACATATGTCCATTGAAAACAATAAATACCGTTTCGATGATTGACGAGCGCACCTGCCGGGGTGACAGAGAGGCCATGTGGCGGACTGCAGATCCGCAGACAGGAGTTCAAATCTCCTTCCCGGCTCCAGATTATCAGGTTTGATTGAAACCTTTATAGCTGTGCTGGCTATTCGCGGTCCAGAGGGCATCCAACACAATTCTGCGTAGCCTCTCGAAAACATGCGATTTCGGTGTGTGACATGAAAACACCATGTGAACTAGTGGTTGGTAAGATCCTTCCATCCCTTAGGGCATCGGTAGTGAAGGAGCTTTCGGGAAAGCACGACATGAAGCAGTCCGAGATAGCCAGGAAGCTCGGGATAACCCAGGCCTCGGTGAGCCAATATCTGAGCGCTGCAAGAGCCGGAGACACGAAGATGATCGAGCGATTCCCCAAGATTCTGACCTATGCGGAGGACATCTCGGGGAGGATCATTTCAGGCGAGAGCAGGCACCAGTGGTACAGCGTGCTCTGTGAGGCGTGCAAGGACATACGTGACGACAACGAGTTCTGCAAGATGCACAGGATAGTCACGAAGATCAGTGGCTGCGACATCTGCAAGAAGAAGTGAAAAAGAATAGGCTCCGGGAATGGCGGCTTCTCAACCACCATTCCAGGTAAGTGTTGTTTCACGGTTACGGGTTCCAGTGGACTGACCCGGACGATCCGCGTCCGTTCTCCTTCGGTAGCAGCTCGACGTCTATCCAGGTCTTGTCTACTGAGAAATCGTAACCGACAAAACCGTAGATCGTACCGGATTCTCCGGCCGTGTCGCCCTCAGCTCCGTCCGTTATGTCCACAGGATTGTACATTATGGGCTTGTCGGTGAACGGATTGGCATCCGGGCAGCTTGCATCCTTCTCCAGCCAGAATATCAACCTGTACCAGCCTTCGTCGCAACCCATGGCCCTCGTGTCCCAGTTGAAGCCATATAGCAGAAGGCCGTCGATGTTGACTTCCACTGAGTAGAAGTCGTTCAATCCGTCTGCAAACACTCTTTCGGCGACGCAGCTGTCGTAGTACGGATCCTCGTCGACTGGGTTCCCATTCGCCGCATCTATCTTGACAATCTTCAGATGTGCCGTAAGAGTGAACACAGCAGGGCCGACTGCTCCGCCATCCGCAATTTCGTGCAGGATCACCTCGGTTCTGACCTTCGCCCCCGCAGGGTATTGATGGTACACGATGTTGTCCGACCAATCGACCAACACATTCGTAGCTGGACCAACGATGGTCGCAGGAGTTGAATCAGGATCCGCGATCACATCCGCTCCGTGCATATCGACCCCTTCCGTGTAGATTACATCCTCTGCCAGAGTATTCTCCGCGCTCGCCTGCATCGCAGAAACGCTTAGCATCAAGAAGGCCAGCGCTCCCACCAGGTACTTGCTTGTTTTCATAGTCCCCCCCGTTTTGCGTGACTTGACACAGCTATCTTGGCTCCGTGTCAAGTCGTAGCTCGCCGTTAGCGGAGATGCAGTAGATTATCATTTTGGTACAACCCTCAAACAATGCGGGCTGTAAAGAGCATACTGACTTCGGAGTGCACAAATCTAGAGAAAGGCTGCAGATTAGAGCGCAATAGATAAATAGAATGGGTGTTCGATGCCCGATTCGGACATCGACTCACCTCATAGGTTTGGTCCGTCTAGTGGCGTCCGCCCATGGGCAGGAGCGTCATCTCGATCCAGGTCGATGACGAATCGGAGTACACACTTGTGACCTCGGACGATACATCGTCGACTCCTGTGATCGTTATCCCCTGCATCTCGGTGTCCGCGTACGGAACGTTGTCCGGAAGCACTGAACCGATGGTGAAGGTCAGCCTGTATGTGCCCACTCCACAGTCGAGAGCTCTCGTGTCCCAGTTGTATCCGTACAGAAGGCATCCCAGCTGGTTGACCTCGGCGGAATACGCGTCGGTCGGGCCGTCTGCCCACAATCCCTCAGCGACCGTGCCGTCCCATACGAGCCTGGTCACGTCCTTCGTAACGGGGTCGATCTCCTCGATCTTGAAATCCGCGCGAATCGTGTATACCGAGGCTGCATGCGCGTAGTCCCACAGGATCACCTCTGTCCGGATCTTCGCGCCAGCTTTGAACTGGTGCAGCACTACGTCGTCCGACCAGTTGGCCAAGACGTCGACCGGCTCTCCATAGGCCATCAGCGCGTTCCCAGTCGTCTCGTTGACGAAAGGTCCGAGGTCGAACAACTCGCCCGTGACGTATATCCCTGCGGTGCTACCGACCACCTCGCCGAAAGCGATGTTCTGGTTCAGTTCGAACCCCATCACATCGGGCTTGTCCTTCTGATTCCCGTTTTCAGCCGCGGCCATGTTAATGGACAGCGCTGAGAAGACCAGCACAAACATGGCTACGACTGACACACATACCTTCATTGCTTTCATTTGCCCCCCTCTTCCTCGGCACGATAAGGGAGGTGAAACCCTAGTCGACTGACCTCCCCCCCTAGCCTTGATCCGTCAGTTCGCATATTCAGGTAATTACGCTTTTGGGACAATATTGGAAATCTAGGACAATACTAGAAGAGCGATGGCGAGTGAGAAGAATCGGCGAAATCCATCGGTCGAAGACGTTTCCAGGCAACGAAGATATATAACGACTTGTCAATGCCCTGTCAAGGTCTAACCATGCGCAAGGCGAAACCCCTAGACAGCATCTTGGAAGCGATCGGAGACACGCCTGTCGTAAGGCTCGGAAGAATCGTGCCTGACGACGCTGCCACGGTTTACGCCAAGATTGAATCGCTCAACCCCATGGGCTCGGTCAAGGACAGGATCGCGAAGGGAATGGTCGATGATGCCGAGAGACATGGCTTCATCCATAAGGGAGCAACGATAATCGGACCAACCTCGGGCAACATGGGCATAGGCCTCGCGATGGTCTGCGCGGTACGGGAGTACCGGCTGATACTAACGATGCCTGACACGATGAGCGTCGAAAGAAGGAGGCTTCTCGAAGCTCTGGGGGCGGAGCTGGTGCTCACACCAGGCGACCAAGGGATGAACGGGGCGATACAGCGGGCAGAGGATTTGCACCGGACGGTGACTGATTCAATCATCCTGCAACAGTTCGAGAATGAATCGAATCCAGCGACACACGCGTTGACGACCGCCGTCGAGATTACAGAGGCATTCGACTCATTGGATGCGTTCGTCGCGGGTGTGGGATCGGGTGGCACCATATCAGGCGTCGGACGGGTGCTTAAGCGGAAGTTTCCAGGTATCAAGATAATCGCAGTTGAGCCGACCGACTCCGCCGTTCTGTCAGGGAAGGAGCCTGGAGCGCACGGGATTCAAGGTATCGGAGCAGGGTTCGTACCCGAGGTACTAGACACGAGCATATACGATTCTGTGGTCGCGGTCTCGACGGAAGATGCTGCCGCGGCGACGCGCGCACTTGCGAGGAGGGAAGGCCTGTTTGTCGGAATATCTTCCGGCGCTGCTGTGCATGCCGCGCTTGGTGTAGCCAAGGAACTGGGGCCAGGAAAAACTGTGCTGGTAGTCCTGCCAGACACTGGGGAAAGATATTTGAGCACCAACCTGTTTGAGGGAAAATCCCATGCCTGAGCCAGTGAAGAACGATGTGGACATAGTGATGGAGCGCGACCCCGCGGTCAAGAGCCGCGCAGAGGCGACTCTCTTCAGCCCAGGCCTCCACGCCATAAGGTTCCACAGACTGTCGCACAGGCTCTACGGGAAGGGGAGACACAAGGCCGCGAGGGCGGTCAACTACTTCGCCCGCGTCCTCACAGGGGCGGACATACATCCAGGCGCCACCATCGGAGACAACTTCTTCATAGACCACGCGACAGGGGTGGTCATAGGCGAAACCTCGGAGATAGGCGAGAACGTTTCCGTCTACCAGGGGGTCACGCTCGGAGGCGTGAGCACTGAGAAGAAGAAGCGTCACCCCACTATATGCGACAATGTTGTCATCGGGGCGGGTGCGACGATACTCGGACCAATCACCATCGGGGACAACGTCCGGGTAGGTGCAGGATCGGTAGTGGTCAAGTCGGTCCCGCCGAACTCGACGGTCGTAGGCATACCAGCGAAGATAGTGAAGCGGACGGGGACGACGACCATAGACCTTCACCACGATGAGCTGCCTGACCCTGTCGTCAACGCTTTCGTGGACATGTGTCACAGCTTGTCGGAGATGGAGTACAGGCTAGAGACGATCGAGCAGAAGCTCGGTGTGAAGTCCCCGATGAGGATCTCTCCAGAGAAGCCAACGGAGTCCGCTAAAGAACTCAAATGTCCAGTCGAGGAGAAGCATTAATAGCTTGCCCAGACATTGAAGGCGCGAACGGCCATGTCGCTTGTTCTATACAATACCCTCACGAGGAAGAAGGAGCCTTTCCAACCGATCGAAGATGGAAAGGTCGGCATGTACGTGTGTGGTGTCACCGTCTACGACAAGAGCCACCTGGGGCATGCGAAATCGGCGATAAACTTCGACCTGATAGTCCGTTACCTACGGCACAGAGGCTACGAGGTCAACCACATCACGAACTTCACAGATGTGGACGACAAGATAATCCAAAGAGCCAAGGAGTTGTCGATAGAGCCCACGACCCTCTCGAAACAGATCATCGACGATTACTTCCGCTCCATGGACGTTCTGAAGGTTGTGAGGGCGACCGCCTATCCCAGAGCGACCGAAACGATGGACGACATC
>JAEHCN010000035.1 GCA_020696395.1 Thermoplasmata archaeon
CCATGTAACGCAATATCTGCGACTTGGCCGTGCCAGGGTCACCGATCATCGCGATGTGTATGTCACCCCTGATACGGGTGCCGTCGTCCATCATCTTGGTCACTCCGCCGAACAGCTGGAGGGCCAAACCCTCCTTCTCCTGGAAGTATCCATAGATCGTCGGCGAAATCGACGCTACGATCTTATCGAACGCATCCGTGGACTTGGCGAACTCGCGTATGCTAGCCTCGTCCTCGGGGGAGATGACGATCTCCTCGTACTCGTGCTCCTCATATTCGACGGAGTTGATGTCGAGCGTGAGGTCGAACAGGGCGGACTTGGTCTGGGCGCCCTTCTGGTGGCTCTTTAGCACGCCGTTCATGATGACGCGGTCGCCCGGGGACACCTTCCCGGCGACGTCGTCCTCCACGTAGCCGACCAGTCGCTCTGGTTGGGCGCCGCCCCTGAGACCCTCCGGCGCCTCCTGCATCTCGACCTTCTGTGTGTCCACGAACTGCGACTTGTCCATCAGCAGCTTGAACCGGGTGGAGCCGCTCCCGCGCCCGCACCCCCCCTCGTCCTTGGAGCACTCGAGGGGCTCCCTGAACTGCATCCCCTCCTGCTCGACGAACACTCTGGCTCCACAACGCATGCACTCGAACTCGGCGATGGTCACCTTGGGCCTGACTTCCGTCGCCTTCCTGACGAGCCCTTCGACCGACACGTACGTCTCGAGATGCTTCGCCCTGAGCTTCCGGATGTCTATCCTCGAGTCACGCGGTAGGCCTTTGATCCTGAAGTGTATGAAGGGGTTCGTCAACGCGTGCGAAACCATCTTGCGCATGGCCTCCTCCGCCGATTGGAGGGATATGACCGGTTTGGTGAGGGTGTAGTTCGCCAGGTCGGGGTCGAACCTCTCGATCGCGGAGAACTCGACATGGAGGCTTCTCAAGTCAGGGTAGAAGTCCGCTATCGCGTTGACATTGTGACGCATCTCCTGACCGCCCAGAAACTCCTCCCAGATAGCGACCAGATCCTCAGGTGTGTATTCTTTCGGCACTATTCCCTCCCCCGTGTCGAAGGCCGTCGATTCCCGTATCCCGCTAGGCGCGGCGGGCGAAAGGGTATCGGGAATCGCCTATGAGGTACAAAGGTCTATTGCCCGGCCTTGGAGTCCCTTCCTGCTACAGTGATGCTTCTTAGGGCGGCGTCCTGAAAGCTCACGACCTCGCCGCTGCTCGACGCGGCGCTGTACCCCTCCAACAGCTCCCTGTTGATCTGAATGAACGTACCGCCCCAGCGGAAGTGCGTCATCATACGCTCCGCCTGCTCCCGCTCGCCCAGGATGTAGACGGTCGCCGCGGCCGCCTCGGCACTGCTGAGCCGTTGAGGCTTCCCGAAATTCACAGGGTTGGCGGCGACCAAGAAAGGCAGAGCGCGGTGCCTGAGCCCAGCCTTCACCTTAGGGAACCGGTCGAGGCGTTTCCAGGAGCAGTCGACGACGAGCACGCCGTGCTTGACAGCCGCGTCGATGTCCTCACGTGACAACGCCTTCTCAGCCTCAGGGTCCAGCACGATGGCCCCTTGAGGTATCTTGCCGATGCTGCGGGCGAGATTGATCTCGCCTGCCCTGAGAAGGCGGGCCGCGGTGCACTTGCGCGGATCGTCCTGCCGATGCATGAGCGCGTATATCCTTATCTCCCGCATCAAGAACCGGATTCTCATGAGGGGGAGGTCCCTATTTAGGCATGACGTCGACAAAGAGTTATTAAGCGGTCCTGACGGATAGTCCCCCGCCACGATGACGAAGAGATTACCTCTGAATTGATGATGAGAGACGGGCGATCCGAGTGGCAAGGCCTCCTACTCATCGGCAAAAAGAGATAAGGGAAGGCACACATCAGCCGTCTGGAGTGTCTCAATGCCGACCGGTTTCGATTACCTTGGACAGGACAAAACTCTCCAGGAGCACTGGGTCAAGAGGTTTGTCGCGATCGTCCTCGATGCGCTGCTCGTTTACACCCCGATAATGGTCTTCAACACGGTCTTCGGAGGACCTTATTTCAGCGCCGGCCTCCTCTCGGGTATCGTGCTGTTCCTGTACGCCAGCCTGTTCGACTTTTCCGCTGGAGGGACCGTGGGCAAGATGGTAATGCACATGAAGGCCGTGCCCATGGTCGGCGAGATGACCCTGTCCAGAGCACTACTGAGGAACTTCACGAAGATATTCGGGCTGTTGCTGCTGCTCGATTGGGTCATCGGAATGGCGGTCGAGACGCGCGACCCGAGGCAGAAGTGGACGGACCAGGTAGCCCACACATCCGTGATGGCGTACGACCACAAGAGCGGCGTCTAGGGGTCATCGCTACGGGACGGCAGGCGCCATATCCAGCCCTTTCTCTCAATCGAGACCTCCCCCTGGACGATTCCCTTCTGCTCGAGCTTGGCTAGAAACAACACCGTCTGGTCCGGACAGCGCCTGCGCTCACGATTCGCCAGCTCCTCGATTTCCGTGGTAGTCATCGGGCCATTTGCACGCAGTAACGACAGAATGTATTTCTCGGCTTCGATCGGCGTCATACGCTCGGGTGCAGAATCGCCATGTTCCACGCGCATCTGTCCTCGGGGGCCTCATCCCAGGAAAGTCTCGGAAGAGATGACCGCTCCTATCGGGTCATATATCAGGAACACCTCATACGTGATCGCGTTGGAGAACGCACCGCCTCCGGTCGTAAGCGTGAACGAGTCGCCCTGGTTGACGTAGCCGTTGCCTACCAGGTCAGTCACATTCATGTATACGCTGAGGTTCCCGAGGGTCTGGCAAGGGAGTTCCTTCGTCAGTGTGCCGCTTTCGCTCATGAAGTCCTCGGTAGTGAAGTTCACGAACGATATGGCCTCAGCTCCCGCTGTAAGAACGAAGCTGATATCGCTCCAGGTCGTGTCCTTGGAGAATGGCGTGAATGTGAATTTGAAGCCGTTAGGTACCGAAGACTTGGTGATGTCCGCGACTGGAGGAGTGTCTGTGGTCCCGGTACCGAACCCGAAAGCCATGATATAGAGAGTCGCGGCGAGCACGACTGTCACGCCTACGAGAAGAATAGTAGCGATGACAGGCGACACACCACAGTAATCCGGCCTAAGTGTCCATGACTTCTTCATCGAGTCCGTCCTGCGCGTAAGGCAGTGGCGCCTCAGGGCGACACCTAATCGTCTCGCGTATATATCAAATCGTCCGTCATAAACAACTGGCGCTGAAAACCACCTAATGAAAAGGGGAAAAGGGGTTTGGAGCTTTCTGACATCCAGCGCCGGACTTCTAGCCCTGGAAATTCAGTTGACACATCTCGCCAGCCGACGGGGCGTGAATTATGCTGACCGTGTAGGTCGTGGCCGTGCTGAACGCGGTACCACCAGTCGTCACGACGAGGTAGTCTCCCTGGTTGACGTAGCCGTTACCTGTGAGGTCCGTTACGTTGCAGTAGACCGTCAGGCTGCCAAGGGCTTCGTCTCCACATTGTTCCTTGGTTGTGACCCCGTCATCTAAGTTCGCCGTTGCGGGAGTCCACTGTACCGTATCCGTTCCATCGCTCAGCAGTATGGTGATGTCGTCCCACTGTGTGTCCACACTCACCGGTGCGAAGGTCAGTTTCTGACCCGCAGTCACAGAATCCTTGGTCAGGCTCGTCGTCGGCGTTTGCGTAGTGTCGCCCCCGAATCCCAGGACCATGACATACAGCACGGCCGCCAGGACGACGGTAATCGCGACCATCAGGATGGTTGCGATAACGGGGGACACACCCTCGGCATCCTTTCGGATAGCCCAAGTCTTTTTCATTGTTTTGTCCTCCTGCGGACCTTTCGGCCCGCATGAAACTGATTAGCACCGAGCCGGCTTTATATAGCTTTCCGGATGATTATCAGTTTTGAGCGTGACTCGCTTCGGCAAAGAGCGAAGACGAGTTCCTGGACGTGCCGTTGGATTCGATGTTTTAAGAAGACATAGTCTTCTTTCGTTTATAAAGAATGCAATTAATGTCGCTATTTGCCGAAAGGACGACGTTCCCGGGGGAGGGCAGCGTCCCCCAAGAGGCGCTCAACGGGGTTTGATGCCGGTCTCGTCGAACGCGCAAGGTATAATCCCGACCATCACGGGGCGGTTCCGCACCTTCTGAACCATCACGTACTTCCGGTACTCGTGGCCCTCCTTCTCTCTGTCCAGTTCGAAGATCACATCGGCCAGATCCTCGATGCTGCTCTGAATGCGCGACTCGTGCACCCCCTTCAGCATCGTCATCAGGGTCACACTCTCGGAGTGCTGGGTGTGTGCCTTGATCGTCCTCATGGCCATCAGCACCTCGGCGCTGTCGTAGTTTTCCAAGAAGAAGTCGAGCGAGTTTATCACGACCCTGAAAGGGGGGTCCAGCTTCGAGATCTCGTATGAAAGGTATGTGAGGAAGTTCTCCTCCTTGTGCATGTCCTTCTCCTCGAATCTCCTGATGTCCGAGAGGTGGATGCCCTCCTGTCGGAACCGGCTTATCTCCAGCTTCTTGGCGAGGACGCTCTCGTAGTACTTCGAACCTATGTTGACTATAGAGATGTCCGTCTTCCATCCGTACTCCCGCATGACGTTCAGGACGTCCTCGTCTCGCTCCGTCGATGTGAAATACGTCACCGCCTCCTCGCCCGTGCTGGCGAACTGTTTCGCGAAGAACTCGGTGCCCGAGCCAGGATTGCCCATGACCAGAAGCGTCGATCCCTTCAGGACGCCGCCGCCCAGATGCTCGTCCAGCGCCTTTATCCCTATGCTCGTGAGGTCCATCTCATTCCTCCTTGGGGTTCGTCCGGATGCCGTGGTCACAGACGAGGTTGACCATGTTGTTGATCTCGGGGGTCGAGTGCTCCTCGACCGACAGGATGATCGTGTACACGTTCCGCGCCCTCAGTCCGGATACGAGTATGTGGAGGAACTCCGAGAGGATCCAGTTGTTGTTGTGTATCGCGAGGGAGTTTATCGAGTCGAGTACGACTATCTTCTCGCTGGCGTCAGAGAGACGGATCAGGTACTCGACCTTCAGCATGACGTTCTCCAGCATCGTCGGGCTTTCGACCAGGGTCGTGTGGTCGTCCATATGCCCGGACGATGCGCCCATCGTCATGTGTGAGATGCAATCGACGAAGAACACCCGAGAGGTGTTGATGTCGAGGGCTTCGAGCACCCTCTTGATGGCGTCGAACGATATCGTGGACGTGACGTATATCACGTCCGCCTCCTTCTTCGAGGCGAACAGATCCAGAACCCCCCTGAGGACTTCGAGGTAGTGATCTATCGACATCTGGAGCGACACCGCGGACGATGGCGGGGCCTCCATGAGTTCGTCGACTATGAGTTGTGCCACGCGCTTGTCGCTCATGTCCCAGCGCTCCCTCCTTTCAGCAGAGGTGCGAGGAGCACGCCCTCTGGTGTGAGATCCAGCACGTACTTCGCCCTCGAATGCATCGTGCCACGCATCTTGATGACCTGCAGGGTCCGCAACAGGTCGCCGCGCCGCTCCATGTTCGCCATGAGCACGATGCCGTCGGATATGGCCTCCTCGACTCCGAACATCGAGTATGAACTCGCCTGCGCCGACATCTCGCTGACCAGGATAGACGTACAATCCACATCGGACAGTGCCTTGCTAAGCTTCAGTATGAAGTCCCGGATCTTCTCCGATGTCTTCAGTTTGTAACACACGGAGGTTATCGAATCGATCACCAGCCGCTTCGTGCCGAGTTCGCGCACCAGGCTGGCGATGGCAGCGACCAGGAGGTCGATTTCCTCCATCGTGAGCTCCGCCTTGGTCATGCCGAGGCGCTCGTACATCACGGGGAGGTCAACCAGGACCAGCTTGCCCGACTTGACGAGGGATTCCTCGAAGAAGTTGTAAGGTATGATGTTCGCCAGCATCTTCTCGGAGTTCTCGGTGACCGAGACGAACAGCGAGTTCTCCCCGTTCAGCGCTCCGTGTATGAGAAACTCCAGTGCCAGTGACGTCTTGCCGGTCCCGCAGCTGCCCGTGAGCAACACGGTGTTGGACCTGGGGATGCCGCCGTACAGGACGGTATCTAGGCCTTCGATACCCGTCCCACATCGTTCTCTATCGCCGCTCCTATGAACCATAGCACTCCGCAGAATGCCGTGATTCACTTATTATTGTTTCTTGCGCACGCGGGGCGCGTGCGAATCACTGTTCAGACAGGTTTTTAATCAGGGACAGCGGTCATTCCAGCCGATGAGGCCCGTTCTACAGGTCGCGCTGGACCTGATACACTCGGAAAGGGCACTGACGATCGCCTCGGAGGCGGTCAGCGGGGGGGCTGACTGGATAGAGGCGGGCACGCCGCTGATCAAGAGCGATGGGGTCGACATCCTCCGCAAGCTCAAAAAGGCGTTTCCAGCGACGACCATCGTAGCGGACATGAAGACCATAGACGTTGGCGGAGCAGAGGTGGAGATCGCCGCCAGATCTGGAGCTGATATCGTCACGGTCTTAGCTCTCTCGTCCGACCCAACCATCACGGAGGCGCTACTCAGTGCGCGGCAGTACGGCGCCAGAGTCATGGCGGACCTGTTCAACATTCCTGACAAGGAGTCGAGGGCGAAGCAGCTTGAGAAGATGGGCGTCGATTACGTCTGCGTGCACGTGGGCGTGGACGAGCAGATGCTCGGGGGGTCGCCGCTCGAGGAGCTGAAGAGAGTGGCTGAGGCGGTGAGCATACCCGTGGCTGCGGCCGGCGGCATCAACAGCGAAACCGCGGCGGAGATCGTCCGGTCAGGTGCATCGATCGTCATAGTCGGCGGGGCGATTATCAAGGCGCGGGACGCCGCCGAGGCTTCCGCAATGGTCAAGAAAGCCATCGAGACAGGCGAGGCGGTGCACACGGAGCGCTTCAAGAAGTACTCGCAGGAGGACCTGGTCGAGGCATTCTCCAAGGTGTCCTCCCCCAACATAGCCGATGCCCAGCACAAGAAGGGTGCGATGAGGGGGATTGCTCCCAGGATACGACACGGCACCAAGGTGGTCGGGAGGGCGCTCACGGTGCAGACAGTCAACGGCGACTGGGCCAAATCCGTGGAGGCAATCGACCGGGCACAGGTCGGAGACGTCGTCGTGATCGACGCGTGCGGGGGAGAGACCGCCGTATGGGGCGAGCTGGCATCCTGGAGCTGCAAGACCAAAGGGATCGTCGGCGTGGTCATCGACGGCGCCGCCCGGGATGTCGACGCGATAATCGATATGGATTTTCCGTGCTTCTCTAGGCACATCGCGCCGAACGCAGGAGAACCGAAGGGATACGGCGGGATCGGCCATGAGATAGTCTGCGGCGGAGTCTCCGTTAGAACCGGAGACTGGATCATCGGGGACGAGAGCGGTGTGGTCGTGGTGCCGCAGGAGAGCGCCGTCGAGGTGGCGAACCGCGCCGTGGACGTCTCGGAGAGAGAGGAGCGGCTCAGAGAGGAGATCAGGCAAGGGGGCACGCTCTCGAGCGTCTTGAAGCTAGAGGATTGGGAGAAGATCGGCTGAGCCTACGGCGATTCAGCCTATGAGCCCCGTCTCTTCCGCCAGCTCGTTCAGCTTCTCGATCCTCTTCTTCATCGGAGGGTGTGTCGTGAAGAGTTTGAGGAACCCGCCACCCCTGAATGGGTTGACTATGAACATGCTTGAGCTGGCGGGGTTGCCTCTCTTCATAGGTCTTCGTATGTTCGCATCCTCCAGCTTCTGAAGGGCCCTTGCCAGGGCCAGAGGCCGCTGAATCATCAACGCGCCGGCCCTGTCGGCCTTGTATTCCCTGTTCCTCGATATCGCCAACTGGATCAAGAGCGCGGCCAGCGGGGCGGTTATCGCGACCACGAGGAGGAGATACGGGTTGCCGCTGCCCCCCCTGCGGCCCAGGATCATGTTCCACCACAACATACGCGCTGCGAAGGATATGGCGCCTGCGATAGTGGCTGCGATGGTCATCACGAGTATGTCGCGGTTCTTCACGTGTGCCATCTCGTGCGCGAGCACTCCCTCCAGCTCATCATCGTTCAGCAGGAGTACCAGCCCCTCGGTCGCTGCGACGACCGCGTTGTTCTTATTGCGACCGGTCGCGAAGGCGTTGGGGGTCTTCGTCGGCACGATGGCTATCCTGGGCATCGGCATGTCGCTCTTCATGCAGATGTACTTGACTATCTTGAATAGGCGGGGCGCCTCCGATTCGGAGACGATTTTCGCCCGGTAGGACCAGAGCACTATCTTCGAGCTGTAGAAGTAGCTGATTACGTTTATTACGGCCGCCAGAGCTAGGAATATCGCAGCACCCATCACCCAGTTGTCCAGAAACTGCCCGCCGATCACATATCCGATCACGGAGAACAGCAGTATGAGCAGCGTGAACAGGCCGATTGTTCTTAATGTAGCGCCCACTAGTAATCCTCTCCCCGTTTTCGTTGCCCTGCATATATCCCACTGTGCGGTTGAATAAGAATCTTTCGACGTCGGGGCCTGGTGAGAGGACGAAAAGCTAACAGCGCCTTCGGGTCAGTGGCAGGTAGAGGTGAGGGTTTTATTGGGGAAGACGGCTTACCGCCTTCCGCGGGCTCTCATGCCCGCACCATAATCGTCACAGTGTAGGTGTTCGTGATGGAGACCTCTGATGATAAACTCGAGAGGAGATTGTACAGCCACGACCTCGCACCTCTCCCGAAGGAGATGGACCTGATATTCAAGACCACCCCAGACCAGGTCGTGAGACCGCAATATTCGGAAGAGGTGGCACAGATGATGGCCAAGGCGGTCGCCACGAAGAAGCCGATCGTCCCCAGAGGGGCGGGTACCTGGGGCCTGGGAGGTGCGGTCCCGGTCCAGGGTGGGTATGTGCTCGACATGACCGCCATGAACAAGATAATCTCCGTAGACGAGAAGAACCTCGTCGTCACGGTACAGCCGGGAATAACTTGGAAGGCCCTCGGGGACGCCCTCGACGCGAAGGGGCTCTTCCTTCCATGCTATCCGAGCAGCGCTCCCTCAGCCACCCTCGGCGGGTGGATAGGCACTGGAGGGACCGGCATAGGGGCCTATAAGTACGGCACGGCAGGAGACCTGATAAGGGACATGGAGGTCGTGCTACCGATCGGGCGGACCATACATACGGGCGACAAATACATCCCTGCGAGCGGCGGCGGGCCGAACCTGAACTGGCTGTTCGTGGGCTCCGAGGGGATACTCGGGGTTATTACGGAGGTGACGCTCAGTGTGCTGCCGAAGCCGGAGGTGCTGAGGGCGGCCGCATACTCGTTCGACGACCTGTCACAGATGACCCCCGCACTGCGCAAGCTAGTCAGGAGCGATGTCGAGCCGATGCACATCATGTTCGGCGATAAGATCCACTTCGAGTACCTCAGAGCGGTGGGCAAGGACGCGCCTGATGTAGGCTGCATGATTACATTCGCGCTCACCGGGTCCAAGGACGCCGTCGATCTCGAGGAGAAGGGGCTTGACGAGATCATGACTTCGTCGGGTGCGAAGAAGATGCCCTCCGAGGTCGCGGAGCACGAGTGGTCCGAGCGGAGCTACGAGTTCAGGGTCAGGGAGATGGGCGCCGGAGCCATCCCAGGAGAGATACTAGTCCCGATAGAGTCGTTCGAGAAGGTCCTAGCGGAGACGAGGGCGCTCGTGAAGCGGATGAAGCTCAAAGGACCCATCATCGGAACGGTGGCGGACAGGAACACCGTCATGCTGATGCCCTATTATCTGACGGACGACCACAACTTCTTCCGCACGACCGCAGCGATGGGCTTCGGCAAGAAGCTCGGAGACATCGCTTTCGAGAACGGCGGGAGACCGGTCGGTCTCGGCCTGTTCTTCGCGGGGAACCTCAACCGTTACCGCGGTAGGGATGGCGCGGAGCTCATCCGTAGGATCAAGGAGCTCATGGACCCTTATGGCATCATGAACCCTGGCAAGGTCGTCGAGACGGGGACTCGCTTCGGCATATCGCTGCCTGCGGCCCTCATGAACTTCGGGATGAACATGATGGCGGGCATTAAGAGGCTCATGCCGAGGGACAAAATAGGCGACAGGGAGCTCGCGAAGCTGAGGAAGTGAACTCGACACCTACAGAGCGCCAGAGGCAGGGTAGACGCGTTTCACATACCACGCAAGTAGCGTGCCCACCGTCCCGCCGACGATGACTTGGATCACGTTGCCAGGGGCTTCCGCGAGCGCGGGCGCCCAGCCGACATTCAGAAGGTAGACCTCGCACAGAAGGTATGTGACCACCATGCATGTGCCACCTGCAGCGACCCCGAACACCTTCGCAAGTTTGCAGCCGCCCTTTAGGCGACCTACGACGCCAGCGACCAGCCCCTCCGAGCCCTTGGCCAGGAGTGTGTACGGGGCGAAGAAACCTGCCCCAAGCAGAACGTCGGCAACGGCCGACCCCACGCCCCCACAGATCGCACCTGCGCGCCAACCGAACGCAAATGCACAGAAGAACACCATGGAGTCACCCATGTTGAAATATCCCTTCGTCGGTGCGAAGTAGATGAACGTCGCGAACGTGACGGCGGCTGTCAGAGCCGTGAGCACGCCGTACCGGGCAATGATCGCCGGTGGAACGAAGCCAGCGCCGTCGGGCTTATCGATCTCGTCGTCCAGGGCTCCCTCAGTTTCCGCACCAGATACCATGGTTCTCGACCAGCGGAGACTGGGCGCCCTACTTAACATCTAGCCTTCATATAGGTACGGAGAGAACGTACTTCGCCACGGCTGGAACGACAAACATGGCGAGCACGGTCGCCAGTGCCACGTAGTCCGACAAGCGCATCCTTAGTTCCCGGAGATATGTCCTGTTTCTGCGCGCACCATAGGCCCTCGACTGCATAGCCAGCGCTAGCATGTCCGCGGTCTTCAGTGCCGAGACTATCGCGGGTCCGAGCACGGCCACATACTTCCTCGCACGGGCGAATATGTTGCCCTTCTCGAACTCCATGCCCCGCGACCGTTGAGCGTCTATGATCGAGTCCATCACGGTTCCGAAGGCCGGGAAGTATCTTAGGGCGATTGCCAGAGCCAAGCCGAAATCGAACCTAAGGCCCAGCTTCACCAGACCCCGCACGAGGTCCCGCTGAGAGGTTGTGAATATCAGTATGTACCATACCGTCGCGAGGCATCCGACACGAATGGCGGATGTCAACCCCCTCCATATGCCTGGCTCAGTGATGACCACCGGCCCCAACCTGATCAGGACAGGAGTCCCAGATGGGTCGAACAGCGGCCATAGGATCGCTATCAGCGCCATGAATCTCAACACGAACTTCATCGCGAACGCGGTCTTCCTGTAACTCGACCGGGCGAGCAGGAGCAGGATGAAGATGAATGTGAGCAGCACGAGCAAGTATGCCAGGGAGGACATGATGAAGGCGAGGAGGCTGAGCATGAGTACGGATGCCATCTTGACACGCGGGTCGAGCCGGTGCAGGAAAGTGTCCGCCTCCGAGTACAAATCGTTGAACCTCGTCACCGCCGCTCACCCCGGACACGGACCACCTGCTCAACGAGCTGAAGGGGTGTGGCCGCCCCCTTCGAAAGGGCTCCTTGAGCCCGCAACCTCTGAGCTAGGACCGTTATCGGAGGGGCAAGGAGCTTGCATCTCCTCAACCGGTCCGAGTCGGAGAACGCTTCCTCGACTTCGGTATCGAACGCGACGCTCCCCTCGGACATGGCGATCACACGGTCCATGTGCTGAGCGACCAGTCTCATCTCGTGTGTGATCAGCACGACGGTCATACCCTCGGAACGCAGGACGTCCAATGTCGCCATGAGCTGTGCTGATTCCACTGTGTCCAAGCCAGTAGTCGGCTCGTCTAGGACGAACACCTCTGGGGAGGTCGCTAACACAGAGGCGATCGCGACCTTCCTCCTGTCCCCGAGACTCAGCGAGATGGGTGATTGCTCCCGTAGGTGGCCAATACCCATCAGCTTCATCGAGCGCTCCACGAGAGCAGACTCGTCGTCACGCCCGAGACCCATGCTATGTGGCCCGAAGCGAACCTCCTCCTCCACGGATGTGCAGAACAGCTGGTAGTCTGGGTTCTGAAAGACGTAGCCGACGGTCCTGGCCAGCGTCGCGACGCTCGTCCTGCTGGAGTCCTGCCCGCCGATGAGAACCTTCCCCGAAGATGGTTTCAGGAGCCCGTTGAGGTGCTTCGCGAGTGTGGTTTTACCGGAACCATTCCCACCGACGACGGCCACTTTCTCTCCCTTAGCTACTCTCAACGACACCCTTTTGAGTGCCTCGATGCCGCCCTCGTACGAGAAGCTCACGTCCTGCAGGGAGATGACCGGAAGACGCTGAGCGGTAACGACGGCATTCACGGGGCATCGCCTCCCGAAGTTCGGACCAGGTCTGCAATCTCCTTCTCCGCACCGCCCATCGTGAAGAATGGCCGCGTCTTGCCCGGAAACCTGTCCGCCAAGAGCGCGCTCAAGTGGGCAATCTGAGGAGGAGACACACCCGCAACAACCATCTCGTCGATTCTCGACAGGACTTCACTCGGGGCCCCGTCGGCCACCACTCTGCCGCTGCGGAGGAGAATCACGCGGTCACAAAGCTCTGTCAGCTCCTCCGCGTCACGCTCCGCGATGATGATGGTCATGCCGTATCTCTCGCGAAGAGTCCGTAGGAGTGCATACAGGTCCGTCCTGCCAGCGGGGTCTAAGGCGTATGCCGGCTCGTCCAGGACGAGCAGTCGCGGGCGCATGGACAAGGCGGCTGCGATGGCCAGCCTCTGCTTCTCACCTCCCGACAGGTTGGACGGCGGACGAGCGTTGTACCCGCTCAGCCCGACGACCCCGAGAGCCCACTCGACCCTGGAGATGATCTCGGCCCTTGGAATAGCGATGTTCTCCGGTCCGAACGCCACTTCCTCCTCGACGCTCATGCAGAACAGCTGGCTTTCCGGCTCCTGGAAGACCATCCCGACCAACGTCGCGAGTCTGGCGACGGAGGTCTTGGAGACATCCCGTCCAAGAACCTCCACCGCCCCATCGACCTGGGCCGGTATCGAGTGGGGCACGAGGCCGTTCAGAAGCCTGCAGAAGGTGGATTTGCCCGCATTGTTGGACCCGAGCAGAAGGACTATCTCGCCTTCATCAACCCCGACAGAGACATCGCACAGGGCTAGAATGTCCGAGCCCCTATACCTCACCCGAGTCTTAGTCAGCTCGAACGCGCGCATCGTGTACCCTTTCCTAGCCGGCGCTCAATCGAGGGAGTCCGTATAAAGCTTTTACCAGATACATCGGCTAGAACCGTGAAGTGGTCAGACGGGGACGAACCGCGCCTTCGTTCCCTTGCCTATGACGCGTATCCTGCCCTTCTTCGAGAGAGAGGCCAGCGCCTCGGACAGCTGCTCATCGGGCAACCTGGTCGCCCTGAGGACCTGCCCGCGCGTGGTACCGTTCGGAGAAAGGGCGCTGTAAACCCTGTCCTCGGCCTCCTCGGCGTCTTCCGCCGGAAGAGTCCTGAGCATCTTCTTGACGAGGGGTGGCGCAGGCGGAGGGACGAGCACGTACTTCTCCTTCGTGCCGGAGCCGATAAGAGTCGCGCTCCCAGATGATATCAGGCGTGCGAGTGAGAGGGTGGTCTGCTCTTTCGAGTGGCCAGTGGCTTTGGCAAGGGTCGCAATCGACTTACCCTCCTCGTTGAGGAGCGCCAGCACCTCACCATCGAGTTGACTCTCAGGCGGGTGCTTGTCCTTCACCACTGAGGTGTTGTTCAGGTGGGTTCTTAGGAACTCCTTGCTAGCCTCCTTGAAAAGGGACACATCAGAATCCAGCACCTCTTCCAACTCTGAGACGTCCAATCCCATCTCCCGCCATCTGTCCAACTTCTGTCGGTAGACGGCCTTCTTCCTATCAGCAGGTGTGAGGTCCTCCAACGGGGAGAACGAGCGCTTCGAGAGGTCGCCCTCCAAAGGTTTGCTGGTATCGGCTAGGGTGGTGATGGTGTATCCGACCCTTGAGCCCCTGAGGGCCTTATGTATCACATCGAGTTTGTCGAACAACCGCTCGTCCGGGCTGATCTCCAGCTCGAAATCGAAATCGCCGACTAGGGGGAGTGCGCCGATCCGCTTCATGCGCTCGATTATGCGCTTGGGAGATTCACCCTCGCTGCTGAGGATGAGCTTGACATAGATCTTGTTCATCTAACCTGCCTAGTTGGCCGTTGGATGGCACTGCGTCCTTTTTATGGTTTCCGACGTGTGCTCGGAATGCAGCAGGGTTGTAGATGTCAGCTTAATATACGCGTCAGTGAGATAACGCGACCGCGATGATTTCGAACGGTTCGAAGAGGTTCGTTACGAGACTGTTCGCCAGACATTACACCGAATCTCCTCTGGAGATGCCCGAGAGATTCGCCAGGCGGGAGTTTGGGTTCATGTTCTTCGACCGCACCTTCATGATGAGGCACATGGCGTTTCCGAGCAGAGCGGCTCTGAAGAAGTACCTTGTCGAGCAGACTCCATCGCACGCCTACTACTCCTCTGCCTACTACGAGAAACCCGATGCCCCCACTATGCCTGAGAAGTCATGGCTCGGGGCAGATCTCTTGTTCGACCTCGATGCGGACCATGTCGAGGGGACGAAGGGGCTGTCCTACGAGCAGATGCTCGATAGGGTCAAGCAGGAAGTCAAGAGGCTCGTCGACGAATTCCTCAGCGGAGACCTCGGGTTCGACGAGGGCGACCTGAAGTTGGTTTTCTCAGGAGGAAGAGGGTACCACGTGCACGTAAACAGCCAGAGGGTTCTCAAACTGACTTCGCACGAGAGGAGGGAGATCGTTGACTACGTGACCGGCACCGGCCTGGACCTCGATTGGGTCTTCCCACGGAGCGCGTTCGAGCAGAGCAGATTCAAGGACCGGGCTGGGGTGGGCCACAGGCGAGGGATGCCTACGCGCTCGGACGGAGGATGGAAGAGAAGGATAAGGTGTGGTATCGAGGAGCTCCTGGTGGAGCTGGAGGAGATGCCCGCGGGGGACGCGAAGAAGCTCGTCTCGGAGACGCTGACGGCATCCAGCCTTGACATCGGACCGAAGACCGTCGGAGGGCTCTACGACGACCTCTTCGTGAAGAACAAGGGCAAGAGCGGCGCGGACAGGATGAGAGACGAGAACACGTTTGAGGTGTTCTCGGAGAAGCGGAACAGCGACGCGTTCCTGGAGCTGGTCGATCTGAGGGTGAAAGGGAGGGTCAGGGGGGAGACCGACGAACCCGTGACCTCCGATATCCGCAGACTGATCCGCCTTCCGAGCTCTCTGCACGGCAAAACAGGGTTCGAAGTCGTTCCGATGACCAGGGAGGAACTCGACGGCTTCGACCCGTTCACGGATGCTGTGCCTCAGGCATTCGGGGAGGAAGAGGTCGGTGTAAGCCTGGAGGCGCCGGTCAGTGTGACCCTTAGAGGGGTTGGGTTCGACCTGGAAGCCGGTCAGACCAGGGTGCCCACCTACGTGGCGGTCCACCTGATCTGCAGAAATCTGGCTTCGCTCGATAACTAGCACAAAAAGTACTTATTAGGCATAACGGCATCAAAGGTTTCGATGCCATTTTCCAGCAAGGTCCTGGAGGACTCCATAAGGCTTTCTAAGATTAGACGGATCAAAATGGCGCTATATGTCGTCCAGGCCATAATGCTCATCGTTCTTGCGGTCGTCATGATCTTCATATACGGTGATGCGCAACTGAAGCCTGTCCTCTACCTCCCACTTGATTCGTTCGCAGCGGTGATGGTCCTGCTGCTTCTCGTCGTATGCGTCGAGAGCTTCTTCTTCCGGATCATGGAGATCAGGTTCGCTAGGAGCTCCAGCGCCAAACACCTGATGGCGAAGAACTCGATAAGGTCGGCCGTGATGATAGTGATTGTCGCCGCCGGCGTAACGGTCATGCTGATGGCCCCGCCGATCCTGTCCGCGATACAGGACACAACGAGCAAGACCTCGGTCATCACGGCTAACGACCCGGTGGAGTTCTGGTCAAGAGACCCGCTCGCGCTGCAACGCATGGTAGAGGTGCAGGCGACCGCGGCGCACATTGTCGAGATATACTTGGTGGAAGGAGCCACCTATGACGCCTACAAGGACGATGTCAGCCAGCTGTCAATACTGAGACTCAATCGAAACACCGACCAGATAGAGGGCTCGGTCGCCATCGACATCCCCAGAGCGGACCACCAGCGGTACGTGCTAGTGTTGAACGACCAGGACAACCCTGGCTCCGCGGCAACGGTGACGATCGTGAGGGACACCTCCGACATATTCACAGGCGTGATTTCCCTACTCGCACTGGCGATGGTGGTCGCCAACATCGCGTGGATAGCCTATCTCATGCCGATCGAGCGCAAGTACTCCCACGGTTCGATATACAAGTGAGGGTCTATCCGAGCGCGCAGCAGGTTCCCTTTTCAGAAACCTTCATCCCGGACATCCTGATGAACTCGATAACCTCCTTGCTAGGCAAGGCTATCCCGTCGATGCCCAAGGCAATGGCTTCGAGCTCATATCGTCTTGCCTTCCTGGGGCGCATGCAGCCGAGCACGAGTCGCGTGTCTGGAAGTTGCTCCCGCGCTAGACGCAACACGGAGACGATGTCCGAGTGGGTCGGGGGCTGCGCATTCTCGTACGATGTGCCCTTTGTCGGAGTGAATACGATGAAGACCAACGCATCGGGTCCGACCGATTTCAGGCGAGCGATCACCTCCATCTCGCCCTTCAGCATTCCTTTCTCGATCCCGATGCAGATGTGCGGCGTCAGTCCGGGAGCGCCGAGGTCTTTCAGGTCCTCGACCACACCCATAAAATCGTCCGCACGAGCATCCAGCCCAAGCGTGTCCTGGACGGCGCTATCCGTTCCGTAGACATCGACTGAGAAGGCGTCCACGCCTGCAGCGACCAGATCCTCAAGGTTCGCCTTCGGAGTCAGCCCTACATGCGCATTGATCTTCAACCGCGTGGTGTCTTTGATCCGCCGGATCGCCCCGACGAAACGCTCCAACGGAACCCTTCCCGTCATCTCAGAGCCCCCGCTGATGAGCAGACCGAGGGCGCACTCCTCATCCAATCTACGAGCCAGTTTCAAAAGCTCCTCGGGTTCGGTCGCCGCCCTCATTCCACGCAGGTAATGACCTGCGCAATGGTGGCACTTGAGGTCGCACCTGGTGCCGGTGACGGACACGGCTGGGAAGCCCCTACCGGGACGGAAGACGTCGATTGACCGGGTCACGCCATCGTCATCGAGACCACAGATATGAATACCTATTTGCTGCTGCGGGCTGAGGCGCCAAGTTCGGCTCATCTATACTGGCAAAAGCTTTATCTGGGGTACCTTCTCTAGGGCCTGTGCGGGTCATCATGAAGGCTTACGAGATAAAGGGAGAATTCAGGATTTCCGTTACCAGGTGGCAACCCTTCACCATCGAGGTGGCAACGGCCGACGAGCCGGCCGCCAGGGAGAAGGTGTTCGCGCTCATCGGTAGCAGGCACAGGATCAAGCGGCAGTTCGTCAAAATCGATGGCGTCAGGGCCATGAAACCCGAGGAGATTACGGATCACCAAGTGAAGTACATCCTGGAGGCGGGTGACTGATGGACGAGGCGGAGGCAAGAGACGCGGCGGCGATGATAGAGAGCGCCAAGGCACAGCACGAAGCGCTCATGAGACAGCAGGAAATCATCAGACTCACGGTCGACGAGCATTCGCGGGCAAGG
>JAEHCN010000036.1 GCA_020696395.1 Thermoplasmata archaeon
GGTTTTGAATGAGCTCGGGGTGGAGGCCGAAGTCGTGAAGGTCACGAGCATCGACGAGATGGTAGAGCGCGGATTGATGGCTATGCCTGCCACGGTCATTGATGGTGAGCTGGTCGTTTCTGGCAGAGTGCCATCAACGGCTGAAATCCGGGACATTCTTCACACGAGGGGGTGTGTCGGTTGACGGGACAAACCTACGAAGGGATACCCCGAGAGAAGATACCGTGGTATCCCACGATCCTGACTGAAAAATGCACCGAGTGCGGTGCCTGTGTCTCGTTTTGTCATAAGGCGGTCTACACGGATGGCCCCGTTGTGAAGAATCCGTTCAATTGTGTCGTGGGCTGCACCGGATGTGTAAGTGAATGCCCGTCGGGGGCAATCAGCTTTCCCTCGCTCGTCGACTTGAGAGACTCGCTCAGGCGGTTGCGGAAGGAATGTGAAGTGTTGAGGGGAGAACACCCTTGACGGAACTGCGCGCACCTGGGTGCGACGCGCCAAAGGGGAAACTGTCGTTCCTGGATGAGTTTCTCACGCTCTGGATATTCATGGCGATGGGGGCAGGTGTTGGCCTAGGTCATGCCTTTCCTGAGATTGCCGACGTTCTTGACTCCGTGAAGGTGTTCAGTGTCTCGCTGCCGATCGCTGTCGGCCTCCTTGTCATGATGTACCCTCCGTTGGCCAAGGTTCGCTATGACCAACTTGGGAAACTCCGCGGGGCGAAGAGGATGTTGAGCACTTCGTTGGTGCTAAATTGGGCGATAGGCCCCATCATAATGTTCTCGGTGGCTTGGCTCTTCTTCCCGAATCCTGAGGACGCGGCCTTCAGAAACGGGCTCATCCTTATTGGCCTGGCAAGATGCATCGCGATGGTTCTTGTCTGGAATATGCTGGCAAAAGGGGACTGCGAGTACTGTGCGATCCTCGTAGCACTCAATTCAGTGTTTCAGATAGTGATGTACTCGGTGCTCGCGTACGTGTTCATAACCGTCATGACGCCTGTGATGTCTCCATCCTCTCAGGCGATAGTCGTCGAAATAACCATGGCCGATATCGCGAAGAACGTCCTGATATTCCTGGGCATCCCGTTTGCGGCGGGCGTCGCGACATGGTATTTCGTGGCGCGCCGAAAGGGCCGGGCGTGGTTCGATACGGTCTTCGCTCCACGAATAAGCCCTCTCGCGCTGGTCGGTCTACTCTTCACGATAGTTGTAATGTTCTCCCTGCAGGGGGAGAGAATCGTCGACCAGCCACTTGATGTGGCACGAATCGCTCTTCCGCTGCTGACCTACTTCCTGCTGATGTTCTTCCTCAGCTTTGGCCTATCGTACAAGCTAGGGTTCAACTACGGACAGGCGGCGACGCAATCCTTCACGGCAGCGAGTAACAATTTCGAACTTGCTATTGCAGTCGCAGTCGCGACATTCGGAATAGCGTCGACGGAGGCGTTCACTGCAGTCATCGGACCTCTGATGGAGGTGCCGGTCCTCATCGCCCTCGTTAATGTATCTCTGTGGCTGAGGAGGAGGTATTACGGACCAGACGGTCTGCCGGGAATGAAAGGCGAGGCATCAAGGAGATGATGTATGAGGCAACCAGACAATTCTGGGGTTCCCTCTCTAGCTGACGGTCGTTTTGTCCTTGCGTTTTGAGAATATCACACTCTAGGGGGTTGCACTTTTATTGCCCAACTTCTCCTAGAGTCAATACAGATATACACAGATTCGAACACTAACGATTTCTCAACACCTTCTCCTTGTTCGCGGATAGACTCTCGATCGCTGTCCGAATCCTCAAGCTGAAGCAGAGTTGAAGCACTAGGCGATGAGTCGGGACCCTTGTCTATTCCCTTGATTAGGAAGATGCTCGTGTCGGAAGACCTCTTTGCCTTACTACTTCGTCAGAGCATCCTCCGGCAAAGAAGCGGGTAGTCTGAAGGACTGGGAGCCAGCCAGCAAGTATGATTCATTGTTTGGCGCGTGATTGCTGGGACCTGAAGCTAGGTCGTGCCGCTCCATCATATTCGCTGAACGCCCGGAAACTCAATAGCCACGTAATCCATGCAGAACTCGGAATAACGGAGAGGCGAGAAGATGTCAGATGAAATGCTCGAGAATGGACTTCTATACGGGTTGAAGATGCCTTCGTCCTACACATCGTTGGAGGAGGCGTCCGTCAAGGCGATCGAGGAAGGCCTTGAGAGGTACCCCAAGGCTCTCAGAATGTTCGAGATGCTTCAGAATGACGAAGAGGTCTCCACTCTTCTCAACCTGGCGAATTTCATCGCCGTGCGTAAACTGGGATATAACGACCACGGTCCGATTCATGCGAGAATATGTGCGGCCAACGGCATCCGCATCCTCCAGATACTCCTGGATAGTGGCGAGGTGAAGCTCGATTCGGTGCACGGACTGGGCATGGCCGAGGAGGATGCGTACCTGATCGTCCTGGCCTCCTGCATGCTCCACGACATCGGAAACGCTGTTCACAGGGACTCCCACGAGGTCTTCAGCGTGACATACGGTAAGCCGCTCCTCGAGAGGTTGCTGGTAGAGCTGTATCCCGAAATGCCGCGCAGGACGGAGGTGATCTCGCAGATACTCCACGCGCTCTACGCGCACGACCACGGCGAGAACGCCCTCACGATGGAGGCTGCGATAGTGGTTGTGGCCGACGGCGCGGACATAACCAAGGGCAGGGGCAGACTCTCCTTCGATCTCGGGAAGCACGACATCCACTCCATATCCGCTTTGTCTATCGAGTCCGTTGACATCCGAAAGGGAAAGACGAAGCCACTGGAGATCCATGTGACGATGTCCAACTCAGCCGGGATATACCAGGTCCAGGAGACGCTCGGGAAGAAGGTCGCGGCGAGCCCTCTCAGAGAGTATGTCGAGATAGCCGCCGATCTCATCCCATCGAAATCAGCACCGGAGCAGAGGATACTCGACAGGATGGTGTTCTCGGACGGCAAGTACTCGAGCCGCTAGAACGAAAATAACGGTATTGCGGCCATCAGCATCGCCAGGGCAGTGTACTGTCTGATTGTGAGCCGTTCCTTCAGCCGCACCTTCGCAACGGCAATCGTCAGTATCGGGTATAGGTTGGTTATCGGCGAGACGATCGATACATTGCCGTTCGCGAAGGCGATGTACATCGTGATGCCGCCCATAGTGAGGAACAGCATCGACAACCCGAGAACGCGACTGCCGTTCCTCGGCACCTCGAGCTTGCCCTTGGCGGATGCGAGCCAATAGACGATCCACATCGTCGGGCAGATCACAGCGAACACCCCTATGAAATCGGTCTGGCCTATGTCGGTTATCACATCCTTCGCCATCACCGCTGAAGTGCCCCAGAGGAGGAGCGCTCCGAGAGCCAGAAGGATTCCAAGCGACTCTGTCTTGCCGTTCTCTCCGTTGCTGGTTCGATAAGTGAATAGAAGCATCCCGGATACTACCAGGGCGACTCCTATGCCTTCGCCAGCAGACAAGGTCTCGCCCAGGAGTATCAGCGCGAGGATGATTGTCCAAGGAGCATAGGCGCCCGCTACGGTCCCTACGATGCTCACCTTGCCGTGCTTGATCGCCTCGATGTATGCGATGTACGCTCCTCCGGACAGGGCGGCTGCGACGCAGGCCTTGAACCACGAATGTGCGTCATGGGCGGTCGGCTCGCGAAGGACCAGCCAGTAGACGCCGTAGACCGCGAAGATGCTAATGCCTAGAAGGAGCAGATAGTTGGCGGATGAGATACGTGCTCGGCTCTCTTTGGCGAGCACCTGACCGACGCCATAGAAGAATATGGTTGCGAGCGAGAACGGCAGCCAGAGGAGTTCCATCAATCTGCGGTGATAGGTGCCCAGTAGATATACGTTTGTTCTAGAGGGCCGCGGACGCGAGCTGGACAGGTCGGGCTTCCCCGATGTCTATCACCTGGCTCAAGCCACTCGTTCCCGTTCCTTGTCGAAGATCACGGTCCCTCGATACTCTATCCGCGTGATTCGATGATAGGGAATGGACGCCTCACCTGTCTCGAAGAACCCCCTGCCCAGCGTCTTGATCTCCGAACCCTGCACGCTCGTGACGTCGCCGGGAGCTCCTCGATGGACGTACCACACAATCGCGTCATCGAGATCCTTCCCGTCGTCCCACTTGAGGCGGTTCAGGGTCTCACGAGGATATGTCATCGTGTTTCTAAGCAATCATCTGGGATATCATCGTTTCTGAGATGTCGCCGGAAGGTTCATTCGGAGATGCCGACAGAATCGAGAACGAACGCACACGCGAACACCTCCTGTCGGATGGAGTCGTACCTTCCGGAACCACCGCGGTGCCCTTCCTTGAAGTTCGTTACAAGCAGGAGCAGGTTGTCGTCCGTCTTCAGTTCCCGCAGTTTCGCGACCATTTTGACCGGCTCCCAGTAAGCCACCCTCGGGTCGTTCATTCCGGCGGTGAAGAGGGCCCTAGGATACTCGCGGGCCACAACGTTGTCGTATGGAGAGTATGACATCATGTACGTATAGTGCTCGGGAATCCTCGGGTCCCCCCACTCATCCCACTCCCCGGGGACGAGCGGTATGGTCGGGTCCATCTGCGTCGTGATGACATCCACGAAGGCGACCTCGGCCACCACGGCCCTGAACAGGTCTGGTCGCATTGTCATCGCCGCTCCGACGAGAAGCCCACCTGCGCTACGGCCACGGATCACCAGCCTCTCCTTGGATGTGTATCTCTCCGCTATGAGTTGTTCAGCGCAGGCGATGAAATCGGTGAATGTGTTCTTCTTCGTGAGCATCATCCCCTGTTTGTACCACTCCCCGCCCATCTCGCCGCCGCCACGTATCTGGGCGAATGCGCAGATGACGCCGCGGTCCAGCATGCTGATCCGGTCAGAGCTGAACGGCGTCGGGGCTTCCTCGAAGTCGCCGTAGGATCCGTAAGCCTCAAAGAGGAGCGGGTTGGAGCCGTCCCTTCGAATGTCTTTCCTGTGCACAAGGAATATCGGCAGTTCCGTCCCGTCGTCTGCGTGAGCGGCTATCCTCGATAGCTCGTACCTGTCGCTGTCGTAGCCGGGCACTTCGTCCTTCTTTAGAAGGGCCAGCTCGCCCGTTCTCAGGTCGCATTCGTACACCGAGTTGGGTACGGCGAGCGAGGAGCAAGAGAACCTCAATAGAGGCGAGGATATGTCCGTTCCGAACATCGGAGTCACCGCGGAGCACTTCTCGGGCAGCTCGATCCTCCTCGATGTCATGTCGTTCAGGTCGAGTACGTTGATATTGAACAGCCCGCCCTCTCGCTCGTACGTCGCGAGGAAGCCGTCGAATGGCTCGATCCATGGTATGGGGTCGCTGATGCAGATCGCAGACGACTCACGATTAGGTATGACCTCCACCCAGCTCTCGGGGTCAGGGGCCGATTCGTCCACCGCCATCAACTTGCAGTTCGGTGCGTCTTCATTCGTCAAGACGAAGAATCGATCTCCTATGTGGGTGACATAGTACTTCACGCCTTCCGCGCGAACCCTGAACGGCCAGGGGTCGCCGCTCCCGTCCGACCTCAGGAGCCAGACCTCCGACTTGGTTAGACTCTGGACCGTGACGACGATGTACTTCTGAGATTTCGTTTTCGAAACCCTCAGATACTCGAACGTCGGGTCCTTCTCGTGGAAGATCAGGATGTCGTCTTCAGGATTCGTGCCGATGACGTGTTTGAAGACTTTATAGGGTCTATGAACCTCATCGAGCACGACATGGTATATGCAGTCTTCCTCCTCGCCCCAGACGACGTCCCAGATGTCACTCAGCTGCGAGTCTATGATTTCTCCGGAAGCCAGGTCTTTGACGAATAGACGGTATCTCTCCGAGCCGTCCATATCCGCCGTGTACGCGCACCTGCCGTGAGACGGCGATGTCACGATGGCCTCGACTGCAAGGAACTCGTGCCCCTCGGCCAACTCGTTCTCGTCGAGATACACTTCCTCCTCCGCATCCATGCTCCCGCGTCTCCTGCAATGGATCGGGTACTGCTTGCCTCGGACCGTCCGCTCATAGTAGTAATAATCATCAACCTTGCACGGGACGGAGCTGTCTTCCTCAGGAATCCTCGATTCCATCTCCGCGTTGAGCCTCTCCCGAAGCAGCGCGGTATGCTCCATAGCCCTGTCAGTGTATTCGTTCTCCTTCTGGGCGTACTCAAGGACATCCGGGTCTTCGCGATTGCGTATCCAGTGGTAGTTGTCGACCCTCACGTCGCCATGGAGAACCAGCTCCTTGGGGACGCGCTTAGCGGCCGGTGGGGGCACGTTAGTCATGCTTTCGCAGTAGGTCGATACCACTCAGCTTAATTAACTAATCGGCTCCTACAGATAATATAGGGCTGCTAAGCCGTGCCTTCTACTGCTAGGGGGAGCGTCTATGGATAAAGGAAGTAGGAATTCGTTCGTCTCGCGTTGGAGGAAGTACTTCGGAGATGCAGAGCTGCCGTTGGCGGTATTCTACTCCGACAGCAAACCAGCCGACGCCAAGGAAGACACTGGGGCCGACCGTTGTATCATAGGAGCATTGTCGTCGGCAAGGAAGGGCGAAACGCTCTGCTTCGACGCCAGCTCCGAGATATGCAGCGGAGCGAAGCGCTATCTAGGCTTCACATCTGAGGTCGCTATGCCAGACTTCGAGCACTTCCTATCGTACGGGATCCCTGGGAAGGTGAATGGGGAGCGGTACAAGAAATCTCCGGAAATCGTGCGCGAGAGCATGGAGTACTCGCCGTCGTTCAAGGCGCCGAGACCGTACGTGGTGTTCAAGCGTTGGGACAAACTCGCCCTGGGAGACGAACCTGAGCTGGTTGTGTTCTTCGCAGGCCTGGATGTGGTCGCAGGTCTATTCACCCTGGCGAACTTCGACGAGGCGGAGCCGAACGCGGTGGTCTGCCCCTTCGGCTCGGGCTGCTCGTCGATAGTCTTCCACCCATATCATGAGCTGCTGTCCGACCGTCCCAGGTGCGTGATGGGCATGTTCGACATCTCCGCAAGACTGTATGTCGGTGAGAACACCCTCTCGTTCGCGATCCCCATCACCAAGTTCGAACGCATGGCGGACAACATGGATGAGAGCTTCCTCACGACGAACACCTGGAACGGTGTTTACGAGAGGATGCGGAATAAGCAGGGCTGACGGCTCGCGACCTGCTCAGAATTCTTCCAGCTTCTTCTCTATGGTCTCGGCGAGCGCGAGTATCTTCTGGATCTCGGCGTCCTTGGCTGGACCCTTGACATCGACGACATCCAGCATCTCGATCTTCATCCCTCCGAGTATCTCGCCGAGCTGCTTGACAGCCCCGCCAGACCATCCGTGGGAGGTCAGTACGGCGGCGTACTTGGTCGGGGCCCTCAGAGCCTTCGTCAAGAGGGCCACGTATGCTGCCACCGGGTGGGCGCCCCCGAGGACCGTCGGTGTTCCCAGGACGAGGATCGGTGAGTCGACGAGCTGCTTCGCCACGTGTCCGACATCGGACGACGTGAGCTCGAACATCTGGACCTCGATTCCCTTGTTGACCAAGGCCTCCCTGAGCGTCTTCACCATCTTCTCGGTGCTGCCCCACATGGACACATACGCCATCAGGACCTTCTTCTTCATTTCCGCCCCGGCCCAGCTGGTGTAGGCGTTGATTATGAGTTCGGGGTCGCGGTAGATGACCCCGTGTGACGGGGCGATGACCTTCGGACCGAGTGCCTTGACCTTCTCGACGGCCTTCATCGCGGGCGTTCTGAACGGCATCATGATCTCCGCGAAGTACAGCTTGGCCAGTTCCAGCGTGTGTTCGTCGCCGAATTCATCGGCGTAGAACTCGCCGTACGCTATGTGGGAGCCGAAGAAATCGCACGGAAACAGTACGCCGTCCTCAGGTAGATATGTGAACATCGTCTCGGGCCAGTGGAGCCAGGGCGCGTCGACGAACTTCAGCGTTTTCCCTCCAAGGTCGATGGCGGAGCTCTCGTCGACCACGGTTATCCTGTCCCCCGGCACGCCGAAATACATCATCGCGGCCTCCTTGCCCTTCGCGCTCGTCAAGAGCTTAGCGTCCTTCGCGATCGAGAGCATGTGCGCGCATGCGCTGGCATGGTCAGGTTCTGCGTGGTTCATCACGACATAGTCTAGCTTCGAAGGGTCGGTATGCTGGGAGACCTTGTCCACCAGGTCCCCTTCGAAACCTGGGTTGACCGTGTCAATCAACGCGGTCTTGGTCGAACCCTTGACAAGGTAGGCGTTGTAGCTCGTGCCGAGCGGAAGGGGTATCAACCCGTCGAACAGCCTCCGGCTGTGGTCCTTCACTCCGACCCAGAAGACGTCCGGGGCAATCATGATCGTTCCCATGGGGATCTTGGTCATGTTCATCACCACCGTTGCGAGGAATATTGTAAGGGTTCATAATCCTGTTCCCGACCAGGCATCTTCAGACGAGGGGCGACAGAACATTGAAATCGAAGGAGCGCTTTGGATGTGACGATGTCTGGACAGGAACGGAGAGCGTGGTAGTTCCGCAGTGAAACGAAAGACATCCATTCTCAAGGTGATCGTGTCATGGACCTGAGGTCGAAGATCAAACGGATCCCGGAATTCAAAGGAGTGGTCTTCTGGGACATCACGCCATTGCTCAAGGACAAGAAGGCCTTCCGCCAGTGCATCAAAGACCTGGCAGACTGTTTCAGGGGCAGGGACATCGATATCGTCGTTTCGAACGAGGCCAGGGGCTTCATCATGGGAGCTCCGGTCGCGCACGAGCTGGGCGTAGGCTTCGTGCCCATAAGGAAGAAGGGAAGGCTCCCTCCAGAGGTGCACAGCATCAGCTACGAGAAGGAATACGAGTCCGATGTGATAGAGGTGAAGGATGACGGGATCTCACCCGGTGACAAGGCCCTGCTCGTCGACGACCTTCTGGCGACCGGCGGAACCATCAAGGCCAACGCAGATCTGGTGGAGAGGCTGGGTGGCGAGGTGGTAGGACTGGGTTTCCTGGTGGAGCTGGAGTATCTCCACCCGCGGGAATACCTCGGCGACAAGTACGAGATCCACTCGCTGATAACGCTCGAGACGACGGACGAGTTCTGAGACGAAGATTCAATAACCCGTCAGTCCTTTGCACCAGCATGGTGTTCGAAGCACTCAAGGCGTCGCTTGCTGAATCAAAGGTCGTGGAGCGCGGGGATTACGAATACATCGTCCATCCAATCACGGATGGCATACCCCGGATGGAGCCCCGCATACTGAACGAAGTGATCGACGCCATGGCGGAAGTGGGCAACTTCGATTGTGACGTCATCCTGACGGTAGAGGCGCTCGGTATACCCCTCGCAACCGCCCTCTCGCTGAAGACTGGCAAGCCCTATAGCGTCGTGAGGAAGAGGATGTACGGCCTCCCCGGTGAAGTCAACCTATCCCAGGTCACTGGATACTCGAAATCGACCCTGTTCATAAACGGCCTCGAGGCCGGAGACAAGGTAGTCATCGTCGACGACGTCGTCAGTACGGGAGGGACCATCTGGGCCCTGGTGGACGCCCTGAAGAAGATGCAGGTGCAAGTCTCGGACATTCTAGTGGTCCTCGAGAAGACCGACAGGAAGTCGGAGATCGAGAGGAAGATCGGGCACCAGATCAAGACTTTGGTCAAGGTCCATGTGGTCGACGGGAAGGTAGTGGTCGTCTGAGGCGCCATCTCTTTCAATAAAGAGTAGAACACTGGCAAGATTGGGCATATGTGAACTCTAAAAGAGCAGATGTTCTACGCCGCTGAAAGCCTAATTGCAGTGCAAAATAGCACTGCGTCCGCGGCAAGTCCTTGCTCGTGGAACCTGTCCATCTGCTTCTTTCCGTAGTCCTCTCGTCGATGGTGGGTGCAGGTGCGGGATTCTGCACCGGCCTGGTTCCCGGGCTCCACGTGAACAACATGGCAGCGGTCGTCGTGGCGGGCTCGACGTCCGTGGTGGCGTTCTTCGCGATGCTCGTCGGTCCCGTCGGTGAGGACGCCCCCGCCCTTATGGTGGCCTGCTTCCTCGTGAGCGCCCTCGTCTCGCATATGTTCTCCGAGGCGATAGTGTCGACGTACCTCGGGATACCTTCGGGCGATACGATATCCGTCCTTCCAGCGCACAGACTCGCAAGGGACGGTCTTGGAAGGAGCGCCGTGCGGGTGTCCGCGCAGGGGTCCCTCTTCGGCGTTGTGGTGGGTGCGGTTCTTCTCGTCCCCGTCTGTCTGGCCCTCGGTCCCCCCGTCGACGCCTACTCGGCATTGAAGACCGTCATGGGATTCGTCGTGGTATTCCTGTCAGCGGTGCTGATATCTTTTGAGGGCATCGGCCGGTCAGGGCCGATGCGGAGGATACTCCTGGCCTCAGCGTTCTTCCTCCTATCCGGTCTGATTGGCCTGATCGTTCTGGACACGCATTACTTCGCAGCCGCGATGCCCGACCTCCCCTGGATGCCTGACGGTTTCGTCAGCAGGTCCTCTCTGCTCCTTCCGATGTTCGCAGGCCTGTTCGGCGTCCCGACGGTCCTGTTGAGCCTCGATTCCGGTAAGGTCGCCGGCGATGGTGTGCGTGCTGCAGCCGACCGCGAAGTCGATGTCTCCGCTTCTGCGGGACCCCGAGATGTGGCGTTCTCATCGCTCGGTGGACTGCTGGTCGGTTGGATACCGGGCATGACCTCCGGATCCTCCGCGACAGTGTGCTCCAGCGGGATGAAGGAAGTGTCGTCCGAGGGCGGCAGCCACGAGGATGCCGCGAGATTCATCTGGTTGTATTCCATGATATCTTCATGTGGGGCAGTCCTGTCCGTCGGAGCGCTCTTCACCATCGCACGCGCGAGGAGCGGGATAATGCAGGCTGTCGACTTCTTCTTCGGTGGGTCGGTCGAGAGGATAAGCGGAATTCACTCCCTTGAGCCATTGTTGGCCCTGCTACTGGCGATGGCACTGTCGGCCGCGGTGTCGCACTATGCGATGTTCGCGCTGTCCGGACGTGCCCTCGAGAGGCTTCAACGTGTGCTCTGCTCCAGGACCGCTGCGCTCGCCTCGCTATCATTCGTCGTTCTGCTGGTGTTATTCCTGACGGGGACCAGGGGCTGTCTCATACTCGTGGCGTCCGCCAGCCTGGGTCTGCTCCCACCGTCGCTCGGTCTGCGCAGGATAAACCTCATGGGCTGCCTTCTGCTGCCGATAAGCATCACTTTTCTGCTGAGTTGAGGATGGTGACATGGTCATGGATCAGAAGTGACCGGGAAAAAGTTGAGGTAGAGAGGGGTTCACGCCTTTCTCCCCCCGTTAAAATAGCAGGCACCCTCGGGGCGGCACGGGGCCCGTCACCCATCATCCTCGTCGGATGGGGGCCACGGCTCCACGCCGAGTTCCTCCGGGCCGCCTGTCCAAGGCGGACACCCCTCTACCTTTATCGTTATCTCGTCTCCGGTCTTCTCGTTCGTTATCGTCCACGCCTCGAGGACGAGGACACCGTCCTTCTCGTGGAACTCCCCGATGACTGCGATCAGGTGTTCCTGAGCGATCGCCTTGTCGGTCACGACGTCCCTGACGGTTTCCTCCTGAGCGTCCCAGTACCACCACGGGCCGAACTCGACCAGGTATTCATCGCCGTCGTCGGTCACAAGGATGAACGCTCCGGGCCTGTCGTCGCACTTGTCGCAGTCGCAATAGTCCGTCTCGTCATCGAAGTATGCCTTGCAACAGACGTACTCGATCACCGTGCCCTCGACGATGACGGCGTTGTCGCCTTCGTCGAAGACGTACCCGTCGAGTGCGATCGCGACAGGTACGGCCGCCAATGCGAGCGCGGCAATGATGATTGCGGGCACTGCGAATCTAGGTCCGAACACAGCTTTCCTCCCTTTCCCCGAGTCTGTCCCCCTCTTCGTCAACATCATATATAGTTTTTTTGATTACTGACTGCCTTCTTTAGAACATTACCAAAATTGATATTAATAACTGCGTTATCTCACGATTTTTCCAGCAGGTTTTCGCGTGTGTAACCGAAAGGTAGAAACAGGGTTTCTGCCGCGCGAACGAGGAGGTCGACATAGGCCTCGGCGTCGTACCGCGCGACATCGCCTGCTAGCGCCTCCACTCGCACTCGCCTGCGGTCGTCCCTGCTATCTCCGTCCGTGATGACGTATCTGATCGCCTCCCCGGGGTTGACCTCCTTTCCCTCCCGTCTGAGCTGCATGAGAGCCGCTAGCCCGTCGTTGAATTGTCCGTAATCCTCGATGTGCTTGGACACCCTCCTCCTGAGAAACAGCTTGCCGACGGGGACGGTCTGCGACCTCACGGTCTCGATGTAGCACGAGAGTATGTCTAGGGCAGACGGGATGGTCTCGATGAACTCCCGCGCGTCGGAAGCTTTGGCCAGAAGCGACAGCATCTCGGATTGCATATCCCTGACGAGCCCAGTGGAGTCGCTCCTCCTGAGATCTATTCCACGCACTTTGAGAGCCCCGTCCTCGAAGACGCCGTAGTATTTGTTCAGCGCGCCAACGCCGGTCGTCTTGGACGGAAGGAACACGACCCACTTGTAGTACCCCTCCGAATCGAGCGGGATGCCTATGTGCCCCGAGACGTGCTCGCAGAACCTCTCGGCGTCTCCGGAGCCCTTCAGCCACAGGGAGTCGACTATGCCGTGGAGTATCTCGAACCCGTGCGCCTCTGCTATCTCCGACGCCTGGAGCATTATCTCTCTGCCATAGGCGTTGATCGCCTCGTGGCACTCTATCCGTCCGAACCTGGCGTTCCTGTATCCAGTATATCCGAAGCAGTTGTGGACCAGCACGCCCCCCGCGGTCGCGAACCCGTGCAGGGGCTCCGCGACGGACATGCAACATACGCGATCGCCTCTCGCCGGCATCCTTCTGATCGACCGCACCTTCGCGCTTCCGACGCATCTCTCGTCTTCCCAGCCGTCGTCGTATATCGATGGCAGTATGGGGAGTCGGTCGCCTTGTCTCAGATGTTCCGCCCTGGAAAGGCGCAGCCTTCCGCCGTCAAGCACATAACATGGGTGGTCGGGCGTCAGCGTCAACCTCCTGGAGCTGACATCCAGCTCGACCATATTGTCGGGCGCAGGGAACACCATCACGCTCGACACGGTCTTGATGGAAGGCATCATACGTTCGTCGACCCCGAACACGCGCAGCCGGTCCGGGACCGCGAACTCTCCGCATCTCCCGTCGGAGTATCGCTCCACCACTCCTCCTATGGGGGCGATATCGAATCTTCCGTTGAGGCTGAACGGTATGTCCGTGTTCTCGTCTAGGCAGGTCACCAGGAGCCACTTGAGTATGTCCGAGCGTTCCTTGTAGAGGGAGACATCGCCCACTCCCCCTTTCGCCATCCTCTTCAGCCTGGTCCTGCGCTCTATCACCGGTTTCAGGACGCGCGGTATCAGCCCGATTTCCCTGTCGCAAATGCCGTATCTCAGCCCGGGGACGGTTCGTGTCGGCTTCGGACAACAGCCGCACATTATCGTCTCGGGGGAGATGTTGAACCTGGTCATTATGTTCGGATACAGCGACGTGAAGTCGACCTCGAGCACATGGTCGAATATGCCCACACGCGGCTCGTATATGAACCCCCCGCGGTCCGCGACCACCAGCTCCGCTGCGGTCTTGAACTTCTCCGGGAGGTTCTTCTTCCACATGATCGCGCAGCCGTCCATGAGGGCCTGGTTCACCTCCATGGCGCTTATCGCGCTGCCTGGTGAGAGCCTCGCCAGCTCCTGGACGGGCGTCCGTGATATCCGTGCGAGATCGATGAGTCCGCCTAGCCCTCCCTCGGTTAGCATGAATGAGCTCGCGCGGTCTATGTGTATCCTTCCGCCGAGCTTGTACGACGGTGGTTTGTACAGTATCCTTCCGTAGGTGAAGTACGACTTGCCCTTGGTGCTCGGGCGCCTGCTACTATCTCTTCCCAGCTTGGGCGCCTCCATGCCCAACCACTTCGCCCTGTGGTGAAGATACGGAAAGAGGAACGAATCTCCGCCGTCCGTGTAGATAATGTCCGGGTCCAGCTTTCCCACCAGATCCTCGATGCCCCGCAGTATTGTCTCCTCGTCACCATCCGCCTCCTCCTCGCCGACCTTGGCGCTCACCAGGCGGTCTCCGAAAGCCTCCAGGCCGCGCCTCCCTGTCGTCACGGCCTGCAACACTGCGGTCGACAGTGGAGGTAACTCGTAATCCATCTCGAACGGATTGTCCAGCATCGTTGGCTTCGGAGATAGCTCCAACAGACCCATCGGGAAGATGCCCTTGTCGACGAAGTACCGCTGGCTGAACCTGAGGTCCACGTTGAACAATGTGTAGTCTCTGTACTTCCCGCGGTTGTCTATCGTCCGCGCGACCTCCTCCACGCGGGAGTAGTCGTTTATCGTCACGCCGAGCACGGTCCGAGGTTCCTCGGAGAGCCATATGCTCTTCTTCTCCCTCTCCACATCCCCGACCGCATCGAGTATCGGGAGCGTCTCCTGGAGTTCATCTAGCCTCTCAGCGCTTGAGTGCACGTAGATCTTCGGCAGGAACGCACGGTCTACGATCTTCCGCGTGCTGTTCCTCGTCTTGATCCAATATGTCATGGAGTTCGAGGGGTAGTCGGGATAGATGTCGATGATCCACCCTCTCATACGGGCTGCTCACCGTCCTCTCCTGTGTCCTCCAGCTTGCGTTCCTGCGCCGCCCGCTCCTTCTTCAGCTGAATCAGCTCTTTCTCGTGCTCGAGCAGCATCGACAGGAACGCCGACTCAGTAGGATCGAGGCTTATCGCGTAAGTCGCCGCGGACGAGTGCATCCGGGCACGGTTGATCAGCGACTCGAACGCCTCGCGGTCGCCCTTCCTGAGCGCTCTCTTGAAGTCGTTCCACTGCCGCGCCATACGCTCAAGCGCCAGGCGGTATGTGGGCACGGTCCTACCCATCGAAACCTCCGTTGAAATCGCCCAAGATCATCTGGTTCCACGGCGTCGGTGTGAACCGCACAGCGTTTTCACTGCGCGGCACGCGTAGGTCGACGCTGCCTTCTCTGTCGCGCACCTGTATCACAACATCGAATATTCCGGATAACAGGGACATCGTCCTGGGCTCGGGCTGGATGTGTCCAGGTGTATGAGATGTAACGAGCGTGATGGTCTCCTTCGATTTGGTGGCCCCCTCGATCTTCTCGGCGCACCTTCTGAGCAACTGGTGCGACTCCGTCCTGCGCATGTCCTTGTCCATGAACATGTCCGAGATCGATGAGATGATTATCATGGCCGGGGTGCCTATTCTCGCCTCCTCCCCGAGCGTGTCGTCTATGAGCGAAACCAGCTGGTATGCGGTGAACGCGCGTGCGATGTTGACCATCGACAGCATCTCGTGCGCGTCGAAGCCGAAGCGCTTGCAGAGTGCGGACAGCGTATAGGGTTCGATCGCGTTCCCACCGTCGATCCAGACGACCTCCTCGTCGAACTCGACAAGCGCACGGAGGCATGAAAGATGTAGGATGTCCGAGGCGTACCTCGAGCCTGAGTCGATCAGGTACGCGGTGGACGACCTGAACCCTCCTGTCAACGCGTCCAACGGAGAGATCGAGCTCGTTAGGACACGCTCCATGTTGAGCGGCCCGTCGCCTCTGAGCACTCCTAGCGCTTCTTCACGGCTGGTGCTAGTTCCGGGTTGAAACGGCGCGGTCATCTACGTCTTGATAAGCCTCAGGTTAGGGTTAAATCGCTGCTAGGGGGAGTCGGGTGAATTTAGTCTGGATGTATAAAATCCGGACCACGCCCGTTATCTCCTAGGTGGGGTATTGGCAGGTCTGCTAGTGTTCTAATCCATATCCGACATGCGTCAGCGTCGAGGGCGAAACGATTAACTCCAGCAGATGTTATCGTCGTCGAAAGACGAAGGAGGTCGGATACTTGCCCTTACAAGCGACCATGGTCTTGAGAAACGGCCGCGTGTTCACAGTGGATCGCAATCGACCCTGGGCGGAGGCTGTCGCCGTCAGAGATGACCGTATCATCCGAGTCGGGGACAACTCGGAGGTAGATGAGCTCTGCGGTGAGAACACGGTTGTGATTGACGCGAAGGGCCGTCTCGTTCTTCCGGGATTCATAGACGGCCACATCCACACGTCCACGGCGTTTCAGGAGGTCTTCTGGGCGAGGTTGGGCGATGCTGAGTCCATCGAGGACATCGCCGCCATAGTGAGGGAGCACAGAGACGAGCACCCTGAAGACGGGATTGTCTGCGGAACCGGATGGGTGTACGACGCTGTACTCTCTGATGGAAAGTTCCCCAAGAAGGAAGACATGGACCGCATCGTCTCGGACAAGCCTCTCCTGATAGTGTCCTACGACGGCTGGGTCGGCCTCGGAAACAGCAAGTTCACCGAATTGGCGATCGAATCGTTCAAGGGCGGCCCTTCGGAGCTCGGAGGCATGGAGAGAGACCCCGGGACGAACGAGCCGACAGGTGTGTTCCACAACCCGGGGGACCTCATATACCTCGCCGGTGGGCTCTCCTCCAAGATACGGGAGAAGGAGCTCGAGGGTTTGCGCTGGGTATTTCGCCAGCTCCCCAAGTACGGCATCACCGGCGTGCATGATGCGCAGTCCGACTTCAAGACACTCGACGAGTACAGCCGGCTTAGAGAAGAGGGCGGGCTGCTCGTGAGGACTTATATCGCCTACAACTACGACAAGAACACGACAGAGGAGGATCTACGCAAGGTCGCCGACATGGCAGCGAATTCATCGGACGAGTGGGTTCGGCTGGGAGTGGTGAAGCTCTTCATCGACGGGGTCCTCGACTCGCACACCGCCGCAATGCTCGAGCCGTACAGCGACGACCCATCCACGAACGGCAAGACGCTATACACGCCAGACCAGTTCAACGATATCGTCACCACGCTCGACGGTATGGGCTTCCAGTGCATGACACACTCGTGCGGCGATAGAGGTGTGAGGGTCGTCCTAGATGCGTACGAGCACGCGGCCGATGGGAACGCCCCACGCGAGAGAAGACACAGGATAGAGCACATCGAGATGGTGTCCGATGCGGATATTCCGCGGTTCCGAAAGCTTGGCGTGATCGCGTCCATGCAGCCGATTCACGCAGTGCTCGGCTTGGACACGACGCTTGAGCGGGCCGCAGGACCCGAGAGGATGAGCAAGTCGTTTCCGTGGAGGAGTCTCGATGAGGCAGGGGCGGTCCTCGCGTTCTCGAGCGACTGGTCCGTCGCCGACATGAATCCTCTCGCAGGCATCCAGGCCGCGGTTGCGAGGGACTGGGGCTCCGGCGCGAACCAGGCGGTCAGCCTCGAGAAGGCCATCGAAGCATACACCTTGAACGGAGCGTACGCCTCGTTCGAGGAGAAGGTCAAAGGCTCGATCGAAGAGGACAAGCTCGCTGATTTCATAGTCCTGTCGGAGAACCTCTTCGAGATGGATTCGAAGCGAATCGGCGATGTCGAGGTGCTCATGACCGTCGTTGGTGGGAGAGAGGCTTACCTCTCGGAGCGCTTCTGAAGGTCGGCTACCCCTTCCGCCTATAACGAACCACGACGACCGTCGCCGCAGCTGCGGTCGCCGCGGCAATAGCTGCTAGTGCCAAGATGGTCATGTAATCGTCTTCAGCT
>JAEHCN010000094.1 GCA_020696395.1 Thermoplasmata archaeon
TCATGGACGCCTCCTGGGTCACTGCAAAGCGGACCGCTGCAGCCACGGCAGTCGCGGTGAAGCATCTGGCGGTCCCTGAGGCGAAGGTGTTCGGCATACTCGGATGCGGCGTCCAGGGAAGGACCAACCTTGAGGCTGTCGCGACCGTCTCGATGGATCTGGATAGTGTGAAGGCGTTCGACATCGACCGCGCGGTCGCCGAGAGATACGCGAGCGACATGAAGGCCGCATACGGGTTGGACGTGGTGGCCGTGGACGAGCCCAGGAAGGCCGTGGAGGCCGCGGACATAGTGGTCACGGCGGGCCCCATACTCAAGCACCCACAGCCTACGATCGATGCGGGCTGGCTGAAGGAGGGCGGGTTCGCGTGCCCTCTCGATTTCGATTCATATTGGAAACCCGAGGCCATGCAGGCCATGGACAAGTTTTGCACCGACGACATGGACCAGCTGAGGTACTATCAGACTGTCGGATACTTCTCGGGGATACCGGACATTCACTCGGACCTATCCCATATCGTCACAGGCAAGATTCCTGGGAGGGAGAGTCCTAGCGAGAGGACCATGTCGATGAACCTCGGCGTGGCGATCGAGGACATGGCTACTGCCGTCAGGGTATTCGAGAGCGCCAAGAAGAAGAACCTCGGCACTTGGCTTCCGCTCTGAACAAAGGGTCGGATGCGGTCGGGACCGAGAAGGAGATGGCGCCCCGGTCGGGATTCGGACCCGAGTCCCGAGCTCGACAGGCTCGGATGATAGGCCGCTACACTACCGGGGCTTGATGTTCCGTCCAGTACAATTGAACGGACGGCCTTCAGTCGCTGCGTCTCAGGCAAAAGCTCATTGCATATTTAAGCTGGCGGGTGTGGCCGCCGGACCCTCACGCGTCCTTCTCAACGACTTCGGCCTCGGTCGCTGACTCGGGGGATTCCTCGTCCTTGAACTCCTCGACGGGCTTCGTTGTGTAGATCCCGCACTTTGTGCAGTAGAAGCTGACGAACATATCGTCCTTGTCGTCCGCTTTCAGCTCCTTCCCGCACATCCTACAGTCTGCCCTCATCTCATGAAGCTTCATCATACTCACTTCGCAGGGTGGCCGACAGTCGGTCGTATGCTATAATCTTTCTCCAAGCCCTATCAGTCTCACTTCGGCGTCATGATCTTCAGTATGGCCTCCGCCAGGGCGCCGTCGCACTCCTCAAGCGCCTTCTTCGCCTCACCGACCGTGCAGCCCGTCTGTGACACCACCAGCTTGATATCCTCGTCCGGGACGCCGTCCTCTCCGGATGCTTCCGCCGTCCTACGCTCGCGCTCCTCAGGGGTGCCCACGATCTGATATGTGACCTGTCCTTGCATGGTGATCTTCATGACCGCCGCGTCCTTGAAGACGACCTCCTTGGACCTGGTCTTGATGACCACTTCCTCGACATCCTGCATCTCCTCCTGAGAGACGCCCATCCTCCTCATGGCTGCTTGCATCTGCTTTGGGTTCATCCTACCGCCGGGAAACATATCTGGCACCTTCCTCAGTGGGTACGCAGTCTAGGGAATCGATGCGTCCGATAAAAGGATTTCTCTGACATACGATGAGCATCACTCTTGATTACGCGAACCGAACGTTTTAAACCTCTTCTGCCAATAGATGCTATCACTCGGACTATCGGGATAGGTGGAAGTAATGGCCAACGACAAAGACCTCATGAGTGCCCAGGAAGCCCTTGCCGATGGGGAGTTCGAACGGGCGTACAAAGGGTTCAACAAGTTGATCAAGGGCGGCTCGAAGAGCGCCGAAGTGTACTTCGGGAAGGCCGAGGCCGCCATGGGCGTGCCCAAGGCGTCCGTCGAGGAGATACAGGAGTGCTACAAGATGGCCGTCGAGCTCGACTCCAAGAATCCGATCTTCCAGTCGTCGTACGCGGCGTACCTCGTCGAGATCGGGAGGTTCAACGAGGCGGAGGCAGCGTACAACAAGGCGGCGGAGCTAGACCCTGAGAACGCCAGGTACTACTACTCCGAATTCGGGACGGAGTACGCTCTGCGGGCGCCGGTGGTCATGGAGAAATTCTTGGACGACAAGACGAGTGATATGATCAAGGTGAAGGGGTTGAAGTACCTCCTGAAAGCCGTGGGCATGACCGAGGACGACGCGAAGAGACTACTTCAGTGATTTGCCTGGCAAGTCCCTCGGCAGAAAATCGTCCCTCTTCTGACAGCATCGCAGGCAGACACCAGTCCTTTTCTCGAGACAAGACCCACAGAACGGCTTCCCGCAGATCATACATGTGTTGGCCGCTGGCTTGCCACATATGTCGCAGATACCGATCATCGACATCTCACGTCGTCGAAACACGGGTCGTGGTCATAAATCCTTCCATCTGTTGAAGCTCAGATCAACCTCAGCCACTCCAGGGCCTGCACGACACCGTTCCAGCTGTCCCCTTCCACTGCGTGCGTTGCCGCTCGCTTGGTCGCCTCGGGCGCGTTGCTCACGGCCACTCCCCATCCGCATCCGCTGAGCATGCGCTCGTCGTTCTCGGAATCGCCTATCGCCGCCACGTCCTCGACGCGTATTCCGACGATCTCGCAGGCTTTGTCGAGCCCCACGAGCTTGTCCATGCCACGCTCCATGATGTGTATCGCCCAGCCGGTGCTCTGCACGTCCACTTCGAAATCCCGCACGAGTTCTCGCACCTCCTCCAGGTTCGCCTCCTGTTTGATGCCTACCTCTGTTTCTCGCCACCTGTCCGTGAAAAGCCTCTCCGTCGCCATCTCGGATGCGAGGTGCTCGTACGCCCGCCTGGGTATATCGGGGCTTGCCAGCGTCCAAACCCTCTGTCTGTGGCACACGACCCCGCCGTTCTCCGCTATGATCGGCCCGTCGAAGCCCAGGTACACCGCCAGCGAGTACGCGATGGGTAGGACGTTGCCGCTGGCGAGCATCACGGTGACACCTGAGTCGTTGACCGCTCTGAGCGCTGAGATCGCCTCGACGCCTATCCGGCGGGATGAATCTGACAGCGTGCCGTCTATGTCCACAACGACTCCTTCGACCTCTCCTGGGTCCGGCTGTCCCTTCCTGTCACTGCCCGTCAACGGCTCTCAATCCGCCAAGGGTAGTGATCCGCTCGGCAAAAGCATTGTGCTTGTGTATCGACTCCTCGCTTACGCTTCTGACGGTGACATGGACTGAGTCGTCGAGTTCCCCGTACTTATCGAGTATCTTCCCGAGGATGTCCCTCACGACGTCCTCCACGAACTTCGGGTTCCGATGGGCCCTGAGCACCACGCTCGCCTCGTCGTCCCTCTTCAGTATGCCGTATGTCGGGCTGCTCAGGGAGCTCTCGACAATGTCTATCATATCGTCCGCCTCGATGTCAACGTGCTCCTGGACCTCCATCATGAGCGTCGTGCGGTTCCTCTGGTTGTGGGTGATCATCGGCATCTCCGATACGCTCTCCGCGAGCTCGGGGTCTTCGCTGTCCAAGTGCCGTCTCACGGTCTCCATGGCGCACGGGCACGCCGTCATCCCCTCGACTTCCACACCGATGAGCTTCATCATTCCGTTCCCGCGCTTGGAGGTGGCTCTAGCGACGAGCTTGAAAGGCTCGAGCGTCTTCCTCCCCGCGTCCGTCTGTCGCTCGAGAAAGTAGTCGGCGACCATGTTGACCTCGCCGTAAGTGGCGTACTCGTGTCTATCGAACAATTCCCTGCATATCTTGCCGGCCAGCTCCTCGAGGCTCCCGACCTTCTTCCTGACGCTCTCGTCGATCATCTCGCCGATGATCTCGACGTTCCTCGACATGTGCGACCCCTTCTGGGTCGATGGCAGGTCGACGAACACGTCTACGGATGCCGTGATGTGGTTGTCCCGGCCATGGCGGTGGACCACGATCGGCTTTCTGACGCCGGTGATGCCTACCCTCGTGAGCCTGAAACCGTTCTCAACTCTGCGGTTCTGCACGTCCAGATGATTCACCCTTGTGGTAGAAAACAGGTAAACTCAGGCATGTAATAATCCGTGACTGATTTACCATCCAGACCGTAGCATGGTGACTTATTATAGCTAATCGTACCGCTGGCAGCCGTAGCAGTAGTATCTGTTGTATTCCGTGATGAGTTCCAACGGTCCGCCGCAGCTCGGGCAGGTTCTTCCCGGCACGGGTGGGGTGTATGGCGCGGGAGCGCCATGCATAGCCGCACCCGTCGCTACGGGCACCACCTTGTCTCTTCTCGCCTGGTCCTTGATCGCCATGAGCTGGAACGCTGCGCCGAATATGATCGTGCCGAGCATGATGACCACCACCACTACCATATCGAGCGAGTCGAGCCATATGAGCGCGAGGCCTACGAGGAGCCCTCCTATACCCGCTGTCACGACTCCGAGTGCCTGTTGTATGAATATTATCGTGATAACGAGCGCCAGGCCAGCGATGACAAGGGCGACAATCTCGTTGCCTAACACAGCCTCGACCACGAAGAATGTGAATATGGCCGTGACCACCCCGAGCCCGATCTCCGCGAGGAATATGAACACGAAGCTTCCGACGACGGCGCACAGAATCGACACCAAGAGCCCTACCAGGACGCCACCGACCGCCGTCCCTAGGATGAACCCGAACAACCCTCCGATCACGGCTCCGATGAAGGACATCAGATGCCTCCAGACTATCCTGCCGGCGAAGGCTACCACTATGCCTACGATGAGCAGGATGGCGATGATGAGTATGCCGTATTCGCTGTACGAACTCTCCGCGAAGCCTGGCGGCCCCTGGGCCACGGTATCCCCTTCCTCTGGATGCTGAAATGAATGCCCCGCCTCTTAAAGGTTCGGAGCGACGCCAGACACCCCGGCCAGAGGCCAAGTACTAATTACACGCACAGTCAATCCGTTCATTCGATGATCTGCGGAGTGGACGAGGCCGGACGGGGCCCTGTGATAGGACCGCTCGTGGTGTGCGGAGTCTCCGTCGACGACGACTCGAAGCTCATAGAGCTCGGCGTCAAGGACTCGAAGGAGCTCTCGAGAAGTAGGCGGGAGGAACTCGCTCCGCGGATATTCGAGATATCCAAGGTCGAAGTGCTCGAGCTTCCGGCCGAGGAGATCGACTCACTCAGGTCGCGTATGAC
>JAEHCN010000037.1 GCA_020696395.1 Thermoplasmata archaeon
GGACAGGTGGTAGTGGACAAGGTCCGTTCGATTGCTGGCGTGATCGACACGAAGACGCTGACGGGTATCAAGTTCTGAGGCGTTGGTCGAAGAAGGTGGGTCAAATGGAGCTACTTGAGTTCCTGACAGTGGTCATACTTGTGTTCGCCCTTTTCATGCTCCTTGCGGGCATATTTACGGCGTACTTCGGCAGTGGCAAAAGCAGAATGATCGGCGCGGCCCTTCTGATCATCGGCCTGATCGTGGGCGTCATGTGGGTCGTCATGGGACTCGATTCGGTCGACATCATCGATGTCGACCTGAGCAAGGTGATATGGGACGCGTTCCTGTACATCCTCGCAGGGGTCATCGGAGCCCTCGCCGCGATCGGCGTCTTCCTGCTTGCGATAATGAAGTCGTGACACGCCAAGCGCAAACTTTTTTCTACGAACTCAGCCTCTCCCTCTTCTATGAGCGTCCAGATTGTCCTTGGCAGCAAGAGTGACCTGAGGGTAGCGGAGAAGGCCACGTCAGTGCTCAAGGAGCTCGGTGTGAAGTACAAGGTGAACGTGGCCAGCGCCCACAGGACACCTGAGCTGGTGGAGAGGCTGGTCTCCGAGGCGGACGCCGAGGTGTTCATCGCCATCGCTGGCCTGTCCGCGGCGCTTCCAGGCGTGATAGCTGCGAGGACCCATCGGCCAGTGATCGGGGTGCCGGTCAGTGGGGCGCTCAATCTTGACGCGATACTATCCGTCGTCCAGATGCCCCCGGGGATCCCTGTGGCGGCGGTCGGCCTCGACAGGGGCGAGAACGCCGCGATACTCGCGGCCCAGATACTCGCCCTAAAGGACGGAAGGCTCGCCGAGGCTCTGGAGGCCCACAGACTGAAGCTCAAGGAGAAAGTGGCCAAGGACTCGCAGGAAGTTGAGATGTAGATGTTCGATCCGAAGAAGTTCATCGATGATCAGGTAGAGAAGACCCGCTCCGAGGTCAAGGGAAAGGCGATAATAGCCGCCTCCGGCGGGGTCGACAGCACGGTCTGCGCCGCGATAGTGAGCAGGGCACTCGGCGACCAGTTACTCGCGGTGTACGTGGACACAGGTTTCATGAGGAAGGGCGAGACTAAGGCGGTCGACGAGATGCTCGGACGCCTGGGCGTCAACCATATGGTGGTCGATGCCAGCGACGAGTACTTCGCCGCGCTCAAGGGCGTGACGGACCCTGAGGCGAAGCGCAAGATAATCGGCGAGAAGTTCATCCGCGTGTTCGAGAGAGAGGCGGTCAAGTCAGGGGCCGAATATCTTGTGCAGGGAACGATAGCTCCTGACTGGATAGAGAGCGGCGGCGGCCTAAGGGACACCATAAAGTCGCACCACAATGTGGGCGGCCTGCCTTCAGACATGAAGATGAAGCTCGTGGAACCTCTTAGAGACCTATACAAGGACGAGGTCAGGAAGGTCGCGCGCGCGCTCGGGATAGAGGTCGCTGAGAGGCAACCCTTCCCTGGGCCCGCACTGGCGATAAGAATCATGGGCGAACCGACGCGCGAATCCGTCGACATCGTCCGCGAGGCCTGCGCCATCGTGGAAGAGGAGATCGAGAAGGCCGCGGGCGAAGGGAAGATGAACATTCCGTGGCAGTATTTCGCGGTGCTCCTTCCCGTCAAGAGCGTCGGCGTCCAAGGCGATGTGCGGGCTTACGGGTACACGGTAGCGGTGCGCGCCGTCGAATCGGTCGACGCCATGTCCGCGACCTACATGCGGATACCCCACGACGTCCTAGAGTCCATTTCGACCAGGATAACCAACAGGATGAAGGACAGGGTGAACCGGGTGGTGTACGACATTACAGACAAACCGCCCGCGACCATCGAGTGGGAATAGGCGGGCCATCTCCAGTAGGACTATCGGCATAATCTCTCAGCAGAGGCTTTATACTCCCGGTATGTTCCCTGCTCGATGCAAGTTCTGGTGGTGGACAACGGCGGCCAGTGGACCCATAGAGAGTGGCGCGTACTGCGGGACCTCGGTGTCGAGACTTCCATAGTCCCGAATACGACGCCCCCGGGGTCAATAAGCGCCGACGGGTTGGTGCTGTCCGGCGGTTCTCCCAGGGTCGGCCTCGACGAGGAGGCGATGGGCATGTGCGGGGAGTACATCGACCAGCTGGACATCCCCATACTGGGGATATGCGCTGGCCATCAGTGCATGGCACTTCGGCTCGGCGGAAAGGCCGCTCATTCTGCCACGCCTGAGTTCGGCAAGACGCTTGTCAGCGTCGTGGACGAGGACGACCTCTTCAAGGGACTGCCTGAGACGTTCGTCGCGTGGGAGTCGCACAACGACGAGGTCACGGAGCTGCCGCCAGGGTTCACACTGCTTGCGAACTCGGAGACCTGTCCGGTTCAGGCCATGAAGCACGAGACGCGGCCGCTCTACGGACTTCAGTTCCATCCTGAGGTGGAGCATACAGACAACGGCTACGAGATATTCCAGGCGTTCCTGGACGTCTGTGAGGCCCGCAGGAAGGGTTGAGCGATGAACCAGGAAGACATAGAGATCCTCCGGGAGGCTGCGCGAATAATGCAGCGCAAGGAGCCCCTCGAGCGCGCCGTCGGGCGCGCGGTGAGGAACAAAGGCAAGGACTACTCGTATTACATCGCTCTGATGTCAGAGTTGAGAAATGCCGCGTCGATGGACGCTGTCAGCGTCGACGACGAGTTTCGGATTCTAGTCGAATGCGCCGAGGATCAGGGCTAGCACCACCATGACGATGATCATCCCAACGACCAACATAGTTATGGCCATCCTCACGTCGGACCCGAACGCGATCGGTATGGGCCCGATGAGCACCACCCCTCCGTATCTCGCCCCTTTGTTCTCTCTACTGGTATGATCTGGGCCACTCTCCCCCGTTCTCGCCGAACCCTGATGGTCCGCCGGTCCGGTTTGCCCCAAGGTCATGAGGGCGAAACCGAGCAGCAGCCCCGCCACGGTAAGGAGCATCCCCAGCAGGAAGACGCCCCCCGTGCCGGAGACGACTGGGAAGATAACCACGAGTGAGAGGTCCGCCTCGCCAGTGGCGGCTGAGACGGCTATGAGGCATAAGCCTCCTACGAACAACGTGACGGGCAGCCACAGACGCGCGTGCGTGCGACCTCCTCCATCGGCTTATCATTCCTCGGAGACTATCAATCTTTCCTCCGGCCAGGGCGCTCAGAAGCCTTTTATCGCCTTTGCCCCATCACGGTCAACGGTGCCCCGATGGTCTCACTGAAGGATCACCTGGTCCAGATACTCGAATTCGGGAAGTTCGAGGTGGAGGAGCGTGACGGTTACCTCTACGGCCAGAGGCCAGACGTCTCCATCGTGGTCATGGCTGCGAGCGAGCTGATCCGGGACGATGTCGACGATTTCATCAGGAATGTGAGTGACTTCTCCGGGAGGAAGGTGGTAGCATCCCTTGCGAAGGTCGACGACCAGGTCCAGAAACATCTTCAGGACCGGGGGATACATTACTGGGGCAGGGAGGAGATCGAACACGAGATAGGAAGCCTCCATCTCAAAACGCTCTCGAAGGACCACGGGGGCAGCCTGCTCGAAGAGGTGATATCCGACGAGATCCCACAGGTGCCATCGGACCCCCCCGAGCAGGCGATCCCTGTGATCATAGAGAGCACCGGAGGGATGGCCGAGCAGATCGTGAAGCCGGCTATCTCACTCGAGGATGTGAAATACATCGCCCGCCACGAGATACAGGGCTACAAGTTCGACCTCCAGCTCATACCACATTACCTTTTCCATTACGTCCTGAACATTGACGACAAGCGTCAGCGCGCGGGCATCGTGGCGGTGAACGCCATGACTGAACATGTCGAGACCTGGCGTTGGGGGTTCGAGCTGGTGGACTCGATCGACTCGCCCAGCTCCAAGAGGGAGCCGAAGGTCGACTCGGAGCGGGCGCTAGACATGGCGCGAGATGTTGTTGCGAAGGAGTACAGGTCGTATGTGGAGACGGTCACGGATTTCGGCCACTCCGAGATCATAGAACGCTCGAAACCGCACAAAGACGCGATGGTGATAGAGTCGAAGGGTTTGGTCTACCTGCCCGTGTGGTGCGTGGAAGGCAAGAGGGGCGCAATGCTCGTCAACTCATCTAGCGGCAAGATAATCAGCGAACACCTGCACGGTCCTGAGTCTAGGCGAGGTTGAGCTTCCGCAGTCTTTCCATTATTCCGAGCCAGTGCGTGCCTCTCCAGTAGGCCTTCCCGCAAGCAGCGCACTTCCAGAAGACATCGTTGTCCCCCAGTGCTCCTTCGGGTACGACTCCTGTCGCCTCCTCTCTCGGAAGATCGACCAGTGCTCCGTTGCATGCCGAACACCTGATCGCCCCCTCGTCGAGCTCAAGGCTGTATCTGTTGTTGACTGCCCTCAGCTGAGAATCGATGTCGTCTCCTTCGACCATCGTCGCGCCAGGCTGGGTAGCGAGGGCCCGGTCTCTTGTGAGGATATGCCTGCCCTCCCTCGCGGCAAGCTTCGCAATCGAATCGTCGTCGAGTTCCCTCGCGTATTCCGTGTCGTACCCCAACATGCGGAGCCATTTCGCAAGAGAGCCAAGCATGCTGTCGGCGATGAATCGCGGCCTCTCAGTCGTCACTTGCCCACCTCGTACCTCAGAAGCACTCCGTCGCCGACGACATCCGCCTTCTTGAGTCTGAGCGTGACCGCCTCGTCAATCGAAGCCGCCCCCTCCCCACCTGCCGGGGTCGGTGCCGAATCCCCTCCGATGACCACGCTTCCTATGAAGATGTATATCTCATCGGCCAGGCGCTCCCTGAGAAACGACCAGATGACTTCCGATCCGCCTTCCACGAGGAGCGTTCGAATCCCTTTCTCCTCGAGTATGGGCAACAGCTCCCCGATGTCCACTCTGCCCCGTCCGCACCGGATCATCTCTGCGTTCGAGAGCTCCGTGACGGACTCCTTCGCAGTGACGATGATCGTCCTTGCAGCCCCGTTCAGTACCATCGCCCCAGGTGGCGTCCTCCCCTTGGAGTCGAGGACGATTCTGATCGGATTCTTCGGGGTTTGCACGTATTCCGTCTTCACGGTGAGCTTCGGATCATCGACGAGAACCGTGCCTATGCCGACGAGGACGGCGTCCACCGAGTTCCTTAGAACATGCACCCTTTCCTTGTCAGAGTCGTTCGAAATCGCGGTCTGTTTGCGGTTCTTCGTGGCGATCTTTCCGTCGGCCGACATGGCGCAGTTGATGATGACCTTCAAACCTATCACCCCGTGCATCACAATCACGGGTAAGAAGGTTTGTGGTCCGTCGGTTTCTGGGGAGCCCGTAATCGGACAGTGCCCCACCACGCCAATCTCCTAAGGCTTATATGCCGACTACTTCATTCAGGCAATTGATGGACCGCGGAGATATTCAGATTTACGAGATGAAGAGGGTGGACCTCAAGGGTGCGACGATAATCGACGGCTTCCCCAGCGTGGGCCTGGTCAGTTCTATCGCAGCCAACTATCTGATCAAGGTGCTCAACCTCGAGCACATAGGAATAATGGATTCCGAGCACTTCCCAACGGTGTCCCTGATCCGCGACTCGAAACCGCTGGGCCCTGTGAGGATATACGCCGGCGAGAAGGGGCGACGGGGCGATCAGATCGTTGCGTTCATCTCTGAGTTCCAGCCGCCGGGGGCTCTGATACGCCCGATTGCTCACACGCTCGTCCAGTGGGCAATAGATCAACGGTGCAAGATGATACTGTCTCCCGAGGGCCTGGTCGTCGACCCCGAGCTGAAGGATACGGCAGATATAAGCGACATCGTGTTCGGCATCGCCAGCACACCTCAGGCGCGTGAGCTGCTCAAGGAAAACAACATCCGCCCTTTCGAGGAAGGAGTCATATCCGGCGTAGCTGGTGTGCTGCTATGCGAGGGCCGGAAGCGCGACTTCAACGTCGCGACCCTGTTGGCCGAGGCGCACCCTGACTTCCCCGATGCGAGGGCGGCAGCTCTCGTGCTCGAGGCGATCGACAGACTTCTGCTCGGCATAGAATTCGATGCGAAGCCTCTGTTCGAGGAAGCAAAGAGGATAGAGGAACACATAAAGGAGATCCAGAAGCAGGCTGTCACGAAGAAGGATGGCAAGGCCGCGCCTCGTCCATCGATGTACGGTTAGTCCACGGAGATCTCCACTAGGTTGTCCATCTCCTTCACGGAGAACCGTCTGTCTAGCAGTTGTTCAATAACGAGCATGTTTGTCTTCGCGTGTTCTGAGACCTCCTCGGCGAGAATGGAAGAGCTGCCGTTGGCGAGCGCCATGTACGGCAGTATCTGGTCGAGCATGTGCTCATCCACTGAAGCGCCGGAGTCGACCGTCTCCACGAGGTCTGCTGCGCATGACTCGCCAAGCGTCTCTGCTCGTACACCTCTCTCTCCGAGCGCGGAAGCGCCCAGCACGCTGTTCTCGCACTGGGCCGTCAGCAGCAAGCCTGCACCAGCGCTCCTCCCGACCCTGTGGTCCGATGACAACTTCACATCGGCGAATCTCACGAGTCCCTTCATTGCCGCGTGCCGCATCCGATCGACAACATGCTCCGGTAAGTTCTGAGAGAACGCGATACCCCTGATGCTCAGGGGTTTTCCAGCGGGGCCCTGGTCGTGGCCCGAAAGTTGGCCGGCCGGCGAGGTTTCCAGCAGGACCTCGCCACCCCCTTCCGGGAAGAACCCGCGTGAGACGATGTCCGCCGAGCACCTCGCGCTGAACTTCTCCACGATGGGCAGATGGACCTCGAGCATGTAGTCGATCGGCGGGGACCATCTGACGTTGGTCCCTCCGGTCAGCGCCATCTTCGTCGAAGCCCTTGACAGCAGCGCCGGGAGCAGGCAGCTCTGGATGACCAACGATATGCTTCCAGCCGTGCCGATGTCGAGCCTGAATTCACCTCCGAGCAACTCCTCAGGGCGGAATGTGATCTCTTTCGACCCTGGATGCAGCCCGTCCACCTTGGCGTCGCACAGGGAAGCGACCGCTCCGACGCTCGTCACATGGCTGGGTGACAGACCGGGGGTCGGCCTCCCCGCGCGTATGCGAGTCACCTTCACCGACTCGTGCGTGACGGCAGAAAGCGCGACGGCAGTACGGAGAATCTGCCCCCCGCCTTCCCCCTGAGACCCATCAACAACCATCATCCGGCATCCGTCCGCGATTCCTCTTGAGATTCCTAACGAAGTCTGAGACGAAGAAGACTGTTATGAGAACGACTGCAAGCGCGATAAGGACCGCGGCGAAGTACAGCAGCCACGTGGGCGCGTCGTCGCCTCCGCTCGCTATGATGATGCCCAGGCCAATGCTCTCGGCGACGAACGCGCCAAACCCGAGCGCGAACGAGTACAGCCCCATCGTCGCTCCGTAGCAGTTCTCTTTCGATGAATCTGCCATGAGCGCGAGCGCGGCCGGGACAAACGCACCCACTCCAAGGCCGAGGATCCCGAGCGGTATTAATCCCGCCAAGTTGAACGCGATCTCATCCTCTCCGACCCTCGTGTAGATGTAGTCGGAGAAGAAGAGCGCCATGATGACGACCCCGAATATGCTGAAGACGCCATAGGCCATCACCGGAATCCGTCCCACGATATCGGAGACCTTGCCCCAGAACGGCTGGAACAGTCCAAGGGCGATTCCGGCCGCCCCGAACAGGATGCCGATAGTGCTTCCGCTGACATCCGCACTCAGCATTATGCGGGGCAGGTACGTGATGGCAAGCCCCAGGAGTGTGGCGATTATCAGCCATATCGGAAACATCAGCCTGACCTCTCGGATCCGGAAGACTTGTTTTAGGCTCTTGAGTCCCATGAGGGATTCGGACTTAACGCGCACGTGCTCCTTCTTCACAAGAAGCTGAAGCATGAGAGCGGAGCTGGTCAGTACGCTCGCCATGATGATGAACCCTACCTTGGCGCCAACGAGGTCTATGAGGAAACCGCCGACGACGGCCCCGATTATGTATCCGAGAAAGGTCGCGTAATCGAACCACCCCATCTGTCTGCCGCGGTCGCATGTGTCCGCGTGGTCTGCGATCATGGCGATCGCCGGGGCAATGGTCGCGGCCGCTCCTATCCCATGAATCCCATGCAGTGTGGCAAGATACCACACATTGTTCGAGAGCGTGTAGACCAGAACAATGGCCGCTGCCAGCGACGTGCCTGCAACGATCACCCGCTTCCTGCCTATGCGGTCGCTCAGCATTCCGAAGTAGTTCGCGGTCAGCATCTCTGCGAGCGGGTACGGGACCGCGATGATAGCGACGTTGAGAAGCCCTTCGTACGCGGTCTCGCACGGGACATACTTCGCGATGATCAGGAGCAACGCTCCGAAGGCCACCCTGAGGAAGAATGTGGAAAAATAGAGAACACGGAGGTACCGAGGGGTTCTGATGCCCCTCCCTCTGAACACCTCGAACATCGCACTTTGGCAGAGGGTCGGGTTACTTAACTTTTGCGAGGCCCCTCTCCGGGCTCGGGAACACTGGGATCGGGCCTTCCTTGGATGAATTTATATACAGAACCCTCATAGGCGTTTCTTGATGCTGATATGGCGTTAGAAGCTATCACCATCGTCGTCCTCGTAGGCGCTCTTGTCGTCATTCTTCTGAGCTGCGAGGTGTTCGTTAACGGAATCGAGTGGCTTGGGTGCAGACTCGGCATCGCGGAAACCGCGACAGGGAGCATCCTCGCGGCTATCGGAACGGCAACTCCCGAGACAATCATACCTATCATCGCGATCTTCTTCGGCAGTAACGCGGAAGGGAAGGAGATCGGCGAGGGCGCAATACTCGGCGCGCCCTTCATGCTGGGGACTCTAGCGATGTTCGTCGGCGGTCTGTCGGTGATGATCGCATACAAGACTGGAAGGAGGGGCAAGGATCTGGCACTTCACAAGAACCACGCCAGCCGCGACCTCGAGTATTTCATGCTCGCCTATTCGTTCGTGCTAGTGACAGGTCTTCTCGGCATGCAATCCGAATTCGATCCGACCTTCATCAAATACGGTGTGGCCGTCATTTTGGTGACCGCATACATATTCTACGTGCGGAGAACTCTGAAAGATGAGTGCACGATCGAGGAGAGCAGCTGTCCGACCCTGTACCTGACGAGATTGACGGGGCTCTCGCCGACCAGCAGGGTCGGGACGCCGCTGATAGCGTATCAGGTCGTCGCAGCGTTAATCGGGATAATCGTCGGGGCCAAACTGTTCGTGAACGAGATCGAGACCGTGTCAGCCTCCTTGAAGGTGGACGCGATGATCCTGGCGTTTCTCATCGCCCCGGTCGCCACCGAGCTCCCTGAGAAGTTCAACAGCGTGATCTGGTATTGGCGTTCGAAGGACACACTTGCGCTCGGGAACATAACCGGAGCGATGGTGTTCCAGAGCAGCATACCCGTCAGCATTGGTCTAGTCTTCACGGCATGGTCGCTTTCGTGGATCAACATCGCGGGCGTCATGATAGCGCTCGGTGCCGCCGGATGGATGTATTACTCCGTGAAGGTCAGGCATTCGATGTCGTACAGGGTGATGCTAGCCGCGGGGTCTCTGTATGTGCTCTACGTCCTTCTGTTGCTCGCCTTCGGACATTTGTGAGATTAGCAGCGGAGCTGCTCTCGGCGAAGGACTGGCCGTCATTCTCCCTCAAGAAGGTATAAGTACGGACGAGCACCATTAGCGCCGCGGATGGGATGACGCCACTACCTCATGCTATTAGGTGGCATCCTCTTCCGAAAGACGGGATGGGACCGAAGAGATGGTCACAGAGGCGCAACTGCTGTTTCAGCTCGGCGCAATCCTTCTACTCGCGTTCATAGCGGCGAGCCTTGCCGGCCGTGCGAAGCAGTCCGTGATGATTGGCTACATCCTGATAGGCATTCTGATCGGTCCGAAGATGAGCGTCGAGCTGTTCGGGGTCGAGTACAACGGCGTCATCACCGACACGAGCCTGGTAGATATCCTTTCGTTCATCGGGCTCATAATGCTGATGTTCTTCGTGGGCCTCGAGTTCTCGTTCTCGAAGCTCAAGAAGACCCGCAAGCCGGCCGTGATACTCGCGGTGATCGACACGAGCATCGGCCTATTCATCGGGTTCGTCTTCGCGTCGTACCTCGGGTGGCCGCTTATCGACTCGATATTCCTGGCTGGGGTAATCGCGATGAGCAGCACAAGCGTCGCGATGAAGATACTGTTCGACCTCAAGAGGATGTCGAGCCCTGAGGTGGAGTTCCTGATTGGTCTCGTCGTGGTCGAGACGTTCATCGCGATGCTGATACTCGCCGTTGCCAGCGGCATGATAATCGAGCCCGAGACGAACGCCGTCGCCTACGGACAGCTTCTACTCGGTATGGCAGCGTTCTACGGTTTCTTCGTATGGGTTGCGATGTGGGCCGTGCCCAGGGTCGTCAAGTTCTTCAGCCATATCGAGAACGATGAGCTGTTCATACTGTTCGCCCTAGGGATCGTCTTCCTAACCGCCGGCATAGCCGCCTTGATGAACGTGCCTCCGATAATCGGCGCCTTCTTCATAGGGATGATATTGGCTGAGAGCAAGGTCTCGACTAGGATCCAGTCGAAACTCGAGTCGTTCAAGGACGCGTTCGTCGCCATATTCTTCACATCGTTCGGCATGATGATCGACCCCGCGATGCTCGACACGGTCTTCTGGATGGTCCTGCTCATCATGCCCGTCATCATCTTCTACGAGTCGATCGTCATCTCAGCGGTGTCGTACTTCATCGGGTTCTCTGCCCGAGCGGCATCGACTATCGGAACTAGCATGACCGGACGTGGCGTCGAGTCCATCCTGTATGCCAGCGTCGGTAGCGAGGTCAGGGGCGCAACCATGGGCGCTCAGCTGAACCCGTTCGCGGGCGCGCTGTGTTTCGGCATGAGTGCCGTGGCTCCGTTCATGGTCAAGAACTCGGTCAAGTTCGCTAACACCTTGGCGAGGCTGGTGCCAAGGCCGTTCAGCTTCTCTGGCGCCGTCATCTCACGTACGCTGGGCAAGGTCGTGATGCCGTCCTCTGTTAGGATATTCAAGGGGACGAAGCTGACCGGGATGCTGCTGCTATCGTTCGTACTCGTGTCGGTGGCGGTGCTGATATCCCAGTCCACGCTCCACATCGTCTTCCTCGGAATCGATTGCGCGGTCGCAGCAGCGATCTTCTTTGTGGTCCGTTACGAGGTGGTGGAGATAGTGAGACACGTGAACTACGCCAACATCGGCGTGGGTGTGCGTGACCGGACCGCCATAGTCGACCTGATCACGGGAATGATATTTGGCGCCGTCGCGTCAGTCGTGATCATCGTGGCGACATGGTCATATGCCTGGCAGCTCTCGGTCACGATAGCTCTCGGGTACGGTGTGTTCGCACTGCTGCTGATGAAGTGGGCATACAACCGCCTCTATGTGGAAGGTATGGACATCCCGCGCAAGATATACTCGTTCGAGCGCCCGGCCGAGACGGCAACGGATTTCGATGACGAGGAAGACACGCTTCCGAGACCGGTGTATGGAACCGCGAAGCCGATGCCCAAGGATATGCGACTGTGACCAGAGCGAGCCTTGCGCGCTAAGGAAACAATATCTCGACGTAAACCGTTGTAGCGCACGGCTATGGCTGTACGGTTCCACGGAAGTCGGCCCACGATGGCGTTGGCGCCACTCGCCTGCATCCTGTTCATGCTGCTGTACGCCATCGCCGCGTCCCAAGACCCCGAATACACCTTCCTGGAGAACTACCTGAGCGACCTCGGCGTAGGCCCTGGTGCCTGGGCATTCAACTCGGCCCTGGTGATCTCAGGTGCGATGCTCTCTCTGTTCGCTGTCTTCGGGCTGTCCGCGGCGCTGCCGGCTGGGTCAGTGTCGAGGGCTGGTGGGGCGCTCCTCGCGCTGGCAGGCGTATTCCTCGTGAACGTCGGCATATTCACGGAGGATGCCGGGGACACACACCTCGTCCTGTCGTACGCGTTCTTCATCACCGTCTTCGCCTCGTTCGGCGTCCTGACCCTCGCCATGCATAGGGACAGGCGTCTGGGTCCCGTGCCGCTGTACGTGACCGGTGGGCTGTTCCTCTCAGGCTTGGTCATAATCCTTTTGTTCGGCGCGGACCCCTTCACGGAGACCTTAGCGGTCCTGATGGTCATGGGATGGGGGGTCGTGGTTCCAGGAGCGATACTGATGGAGTCCGGTGGATGACGGCACGGACAGCTACGCCGGTCAGCGTGTGTAGAATGCTTTTAAGGGATGGCACCGCTTCGACAGCCCACGGAGTAGGCGCAGACTTCAGACGCAGGAGATCGATTAGATGTCAGCAGAGGAATACGTCAAACTGGAACAGACATACGGGGCGCATAATTATCATCCGCTCCCAGTGGTCATATCGAAGGCGAAAGGTGTTTGGGTCTGGGACATCGAGGGGAAGAAGTACATCGACATGCTCAGCTCGTACTCAGCGATCAACCAGGGACATCTCCATCCACGTATCGTGAAGGCCGCGCGGGACCAGCTCGAGCGAGTCTCCCTCACGTCGAGGGCGTTCTCGAACGATAGAATGGGGCCGTATCTGAAGAAGTTGTGCGAGCTCAGCGGTATGGAGATGGCACTTCCCATGAACACCGGGGCTGAGGCTGTAGAGACTGCCATCAAGCTCGCCAGGAGATGGGGATACGAGAAGAAGGCCATCCCCGATGGTAAGGGCGAGATCATAGTCTGCGAGAACAACTTCCATGGCAGGACGACCACTATCATCAGCTTCTCCTCAGACCCAGGCTCGAAGAAGGGGTTCGGACCTTTCACGCCAGGGTTCGTTAACATCCCGTACGATGACATTCCCGCGTTCGAGAAGGCCATAAACGAGAACACCATCGGAATACTGGTAGAACCCATCCAGGGCGAGGCCGGCATCCACGTGCCCTCCCCAGGCTATCTGAAGGGGCTTAGACGGATATGTTCTGAGAAGAACATACTGCTCATACTTGACGAGATCCAGACGGGGTTTGCGAGGACCGGGAAGATGTTTGCCTTCGAGCACGAAGGCATCAAGCCGGATGTGTTGTGCGTGGGCAAGGCACTCGGAGGGGGCCTGTATCCCGTCTCCGCGGCGCTGTCCTCGCGTGATGTGATGTCCGTCTTCTCGCCGGGTTCGCATGGGAGCACGTTCGGCGGCAACCCGCTCGCCTGCGCGATCGCCGATGCCGCTCTCGATGTCCTGGTGGACGAAGACCTCGCGAAGAGGTCCATGGAGATGGGCGATTACTTCGTCCAGAAGCTGAAAGCCCTCAAATGCGCGAAGATGAAGGAGGTCAGGGCCAGGGGCCTCCTGATTGGGGTGGAGTTCCATCTCGGCCCAGAGGAGACCGTCAGGCCAATCTGTCAGCGACTCATGGAGGCGGGAGTCCTGGCTAAGGACACCCACGAGAAGACCGTTAGGTTCGCTCCACCTCTGACCATCACCAAGGCGGAGGTCGACTGGGCGATGGAGCGGATCGCGAAGGTTTTCGAGGCACAGTAGGTCGCTGCTACCGTCATCGGCCGGGGAAATGCATTTGGTCATGCCCCGCGATTCCCTCGAGGCGATTCGCATGGAGGCTGCACTCAAGGGAGACTCGCTCGCGCTGCGTTTGGACCATGGAGAAGATATACTGCGCTCCATTGGCAGATCGATCGAAGCTGAGCGGTCGACGATGTCGATCGTCGCCGGCCTGGGCATGATCTCTGAGTTCGAACTCGGGTACTTCGATGAGGGAGACTACATCAAGGCGTACTTCGAAGAGGCTCACGAGTTGCTGTCGATGCAGGGGTCAGTGTCTTCCGAAGGGGACCCGAGGATACACATCCACGTGACCGTTGCCGACAAGTCGCACAAGGCGTACGGTGGACATTTGCTGCAGGGCAAGGCGTGGATGAGCAACGAGATATTCATGACCCGGATTGATGGTCTGCGCTCCGTTCGAGAAGTAGACCCGGGGAAGCGCGTCGGGATACTCCGCCTGTGATGGCTCGAATCCGGGTGAGGTTCCAGGATTGAGCAATGGCAGGCGCAAGAGCGCCCTGCTAAGAATTATAAATGATATTTATGGGGTTTGCGAACAATCATTCGAAGATCGAATAAATGTCAGATCGTTAGAACCGGTCCCTTCTTGGAGGTCTGTGCTTGGCGTAGCAGTCACGGCAATAGACAGGCTTCCCTTCTGTCGGCTTGAAGGGGACTTCGGCCTCTGCGCCACAATCAGAGCACGTAATCTTGTGCATCTCTCTTGGGCGAGAGTCGAACCTGCGGCCGCCACCCGAACCTCTCGAGTCGTATCGCATTTTCTTATCTCCTATGTGTCGTCATAGCGCACTGGGCGCCTTCGGACATAGACAACCATGGGCTCCTAGTATATAACTCTGCGCCTGGCACAGGCACGAACTCCGCCGCCTGATCATCGTGTTCACCTCTCTGAGTCGTCTTCCTTCTTCAAGGCCGTCCTGAGCTCAGCCTCTCCCCTGACGGCAGCAAAGACGAGCGCCAAGGTCAGTATCCACAGCACCGCGAACATGGCGACGAACACGTACTCTCCCTCCTGCGCGAAGTATCCCGGGCTGACTACTATCGTGTACGAAAGCATCCCGAGGGCCAGCATGAGCACAGGGAAGGACCAGCTCTTGCCCTTGGCAAGCCCCAGGCCGGCCAGAATGAGTGCCGTGGCTGTCAGAAACTCTGCAGCGAGATGAAACGATATCCGGACCGGTTCGGTGTCTAGCTCCGGCACCTCATCTGCCGCTATGAAGAACGCCCACTGAGCGAACATCATGGCGCCGACGATTATCGCGAATACTGCTGCTGCTCTTCTCAGATCCATGTAGCATCCCATGACCGCAGAGGTGTGGACCTGACCAATGACCTTCGAAAGGTCAATGCTTCGCCAAGGCCATTGCGAGGTTGGCCACCCTTCCGCCAAGCTCCAGGCAGTATCCGATCGCCTGCTCGTCCGGGGCTTCTACTGCCGTCGCGCCATAAGGCTGATCGTCCGATCTGCCCTGGACAATCATTCCATGCACCAGCATCGCCTGGAGCATGGTCAGCAGCGTCGTCTCCGCGCCGCACGCCGTGCCCCCGGCGCTCGTGAAGGCTCCTCCGACCTTGCCCGTCAGCTTGCCGTGGAATGCGTTGGACTTGTCGATAAACTCTTTCATCCTGCCAGACATGTTGCCGTAGTATGTCGGGGAACCGAGAATGATCGCATCCGCGGCTAGCAGGTCATCCAGCTTCGCCTTGTCCACGTTCACCACTGCGACCGAAGCTCCCTCCACCTGGCGCGCCCCGTCCGCCACGGCATCCGCCATCTTCTCGGTGTTTCCAGTTCTCGAATCGTATATCACCAGAACCTTCGTCATATCGTTCTACCTCTGCTCGTATCAGTACAGAATATCGCCGCGTATAATGACCTTTCCGCCAGCCGTCGGCACGCCCTCCTTCTCGACATGCCTCCTCCTTGCAGCCGCCGCCTTCTCCTCTCCACCGAAGCCACCATCGGATTTGACGACGCGATGACATGGAACGACAGGGTAGAGAGGGTTCTTGTGCAGCGCGTTGGCGACCGCCCTCTGAGCCTTCGGCCTGCCGATCTTCTTCGCCATCCTGCTGTACGTGCTGACCTTCCCCTCTGGAATCCTGAAGGTCGCGACATAGACTGCTCGCTCGAACTCAGACCAGTCCTTCAGATATTCAGCCACATCTCTCTCGGTCTTGACATCCGACTTCCTCACACGCTCACCGCCTTGGACTCTGCGCCCGATGTTGGCTAACGATGTGGTCTCTTAGATGTTTTTCGGCACGCTGATGAAAGTGCTGGAGAGGAACGGACTCCAACGATCCGTCTGGCCATCCTATCGGTTCTTCTGGAACAACCTTTCCGCCGGGCATCCCAATAGTCTCTGTTGGCAGTGCTTGCAGGCAAGGTTTCCTCTGACCAGCGCATTGCCCGCGGTGGTCAGGCCGACCAGAGCCAGCAGCGCCACCAGCGCGAGCCATGAGAAATCGACGATCACGACTCCGATTCCGCATGTGATCGGAATCACTGAAACCAGCAGGTCTGGCAGCACATCCACCCACGTGATTTCTCTGCTGGCGAAGGCATCCGGGTTGCCCTTCTTGAACAGGGCAGAGCAGCAACGTCCCCTGCCTGAGAAGCACATCTTGCCGTGGTAGTAACAGTTCACACAGCTCCTTCTCAGCAGATTCAGTTCGATGGCTATGCAGTAGGTGACGAACAGAAGAGCGAAGATCATTCCTAGAGCAGTCCACACCAAATAAGCGCCGATGGCCCATGTCGAGATCGTCTGCGCATTTGAGATCAGAACGGTCCTGGTAGGGTATCTTTCATGGGCAGAGATGGACACCACCGCGGGCCACGGCAACGTATTTCACCTTCAATAACATTTGCTGGATGTCAGTCTAGCTTGGGCGATTCGCATGCGAGTTCTCGGATTCCGGGCAGCAAAACCTCTATATACGAGTCTGTACGCGACCGAGGCCGGACCATGTGAGGAAATTAATAGCGTGATGTCTGTTCATTGTTCCGATATAGGCGCCTGACCCCGTCGCGGGTATAGGTCAGGAACGAATGAGTTTAGCCGATATCGGGGGAGAGAAGATGAGGAGATCACATAGAATCGGAGCAGTTGCTTCCGCTGCGATGTTGGCGGTCATGATTGTGCCAGTCTCGATGGCAGCTGGTAACGGTGGTGCCAAATGGACCTTCGCCGTCTATTTGGACGCGGACAACAACCTGGAGGAGTATGGCTTGATGAACCTCGAGTGGCTCGAGGGAGTGGGCTCTAACGAGGACGTGAACTTCATTGTCCTGATGGACACCTACGGTGAGGACGCTGACCTGCTGAAAGTCGAGAAAGGGACGTCCGTACCCGTCGGAGAGAATTACGGCTATCCCAAGGAAGTGAACATGGCAGATCCGGATGTGCTTGAGGAATTCTGCGAGATAGTGTGTTCAGACTTCCCTGCTGAGAAGTACGCACTGATAATCTGGGACCATGGCGGCGGATGGCGAGGGCTTTGCTGGGATGACACCACTTACGACGAGACGGACGTGGATGACTGCATCACGATGGTTGAATTGGAGGATGCTCTGGCCGGCGCCCAGGAGGATACGGGAGAAGTGTTCGATGTCATAGGCTTCGACTTGTGCCTGATGGCGATGCCAGAGGTGGCTTATCAGGTCTGGGGCTACGCGGACTACGTCGTCTTCAGTGAGGAGACGGTGCCCGGGGCCGGATTCCCATATGATGCCATCGCAGCGCATCTCGTGGGAACACCGACGATGGACGGTCGTGCCCTATCCTCGGTGATAGTCCAGGACTACGCAACCTACTACAGCTCAACCAGCGGGTACGTCGATTGGACCATAAGCGCCTTTGACATGACCTACATGGGCGCGATGAAGGACGCCGTTGCCG
>JAEHCN010000038.1 GCA_020696395.1 Thermoplasmata archaeon
GCTTCTGCTTCATGGCCACGATATCGTCGTTCGACTCGACGGCCGTCCTGAGTTCCTCAGAAAGCTTGCTGATATTGTCCTTCAGGTCCTGAGGGATCTTGTCGCCCATCTCCTCGAGGATGTGTTTGACCTCGTAGATCTTCGCCTCGGCGCGGTTCTTGACGTCCACGTTCTCCTTCCTGGTCCTGTCCTCCTCGGCGTAGGTCTCGGCATCTTTGATCATGTTGTCGATATCGTTCTGGCCAAGCTTCGTCGTCGCTGTGATGGTGATCTTCTGCTCCTTTCCCGTTCCCATATCCTTCGCCTTGACATCAATGATTCCGTTTGCGTCGATGTCGAATGTCACCTCTATCTGCGGAACCCCCCTTGGCGCCGGCGGAATGCCGATAAGGTGGAATCTCCCGAGGCTCACGTTGTCGACTGCCATTGGACGCTCTCCCTGTAGGACGTGGATCTCCACGCTCGTCTGACCGTCCGCGGCGGTGGAGAACACCTCGCTCTTTCGGGTCGGGATGGTAGTGTTCCTCTCGATCTGCTTGTGGAACACGCTTCCAAGGGTCTCTACTCCGAGCGAAAGCGGTGTCACATCCAGAAGAAGGATGTCCTTCACGGTACCTTCTATCACTCCGCCTTGTATCGCGGCGCCCATTGCGACGCACTCCATGGGGTCAACTCCACGTTCGATTTTCTTGCCAACGATGTCTTCGACCAACCTCTGGACTATCGGCATCCTCGTGGGTCCACCGACGAGTATGACCTTGTCTATCTGGTTGGATTCGAGCTTGGCATCCTTGAGCGCTTGCATCGCTGGGGTCTTGCACCTATCGACGATAGGTTTCACGAGGTCCTCGAGCTTGGCCCTTGTCAGCTTCAGAGCTAGGTGCCTCGGACCAGACGCGTCCGCGGTGAGATAAGGAAGGTTGATCTCAGTCTCCATCGTGGAAGACAGCTCTATCTTCGCCTTCTCGGCCGCTTCCCGCACGCGCTGAACCGCCATCTTGTCGCTGGACACATCGATTCCGTGCTCGCCCTTGAACTCGCCGACGATGTAGTTGACGAGCGCATTGTCCATGTCGGTCCCGCCTAGCTGAGTGTCTCCGCTAGTGGAGACGACTTCGAACACGCCGTCGCCGAAATCCATTATGGTGACGTCGAGCGTGCCACCCCCGAGGTCGAAGACCATGATCTTCTGCTCCTTCTCGGATTTGTCCAGACCATAAGCCAGGGCGGCCGCTGTCGGTTCGTTGATGATTCTAACCACCTCGAGGCCCGCAATCTCTCCAGCGTCCTTCGTCGCCTGTCTCTGATTGTCGTTGAAGTAGGCAGGCACGGTTATCACGGCCTTCATCACTTTGGTGCCCAGGAAGAACTCTGCGTCCCGCCTTATCTTCTGAAGTATGAACGCTGATATCTGCTGTGGGGTGTATTCTTTGCCCAGTATCTTCGCCTTGTGGTCAGTGCCCATCTTGCGCTTTATCGCGAAGACAGTGTTCTCCGGGTTCGACACCGCCTGCCTTCTAGCTGGCTCGCCAACCAACATCTGTCCCTCTTTCGTGAATGCCACGTAGGATGGAAACGCCTTGCCTCCCAAGCTCGTGCCTTCCGCACTCGGGACAATCGTGGCTCTCCCGCCCTCGATCACGGCCGCAGCTGAATTGCTGGTTCCGAGGTCGATGCCAATGATTTTCTCTTTAGATTCTGCCATACTCAATCTCTCCTTCTTTCTAGTCGTTCTCTACTTCGTGTTGATCGTCATGTTGACTCGTGCCGTTTTCCGCCTCGACCTCGTTTCTCCGCTTCTTCGTCGAGACCTTGACCTTCGCGGTCCTAATCACTTTGGGCCCCATCATGTAGCCTTTCTGAAACACTTCGAGGATGGTGCCGTCGTCTCCGTCATCTCGCTCTTCGCGCATGAGAGCCTCGTGCATGAATGGGTCGAACGGAGCGCGAGTGTCTATCTCCCTCAGATTCGCCCTTTGCAGGGTCTGAAGCAGCTGTCTATGTATGCCTTCAAGTCCTTCCGACAGAGCTGTGGTATCATCCGCTTCGTCGGCTCTCTCCAGGGCCTTGTCGAAGGTGTCGAGGACTGCCAGGAGGTCACCCACGATGCGTTCCCCCGCGAGTTTGGTCCTCTCCGACCATTCACGGTTCACCCGTTTCTTGTAGTTTTCGAACTCAGCTTGGGTCCTCTTCAGGGTGTCAGTGAGCTCCTGTATCTGCTGGTCTTTCGCGGCCAGGACGTCGACCGATATGTCTGCCTTGGCTTCGCTATCTGTGGACTGTCGGTCTTCCTCCGGGGGAAGAGCGTCCTCTGTTCTCTCCGGCATCAGTCGTCTCCTCCAGATTGGGCGCCGTCACCACGCCCGATTTCACTTCGCATCATCGTTGAAAGTAGATGAAGAGGTTTGTGTTTGTTGGGGTGCGTGCTCAATCGAAGCCGCCGTCGCCCATTCCTGGTGGCATCTGTGGACTTCCTCCACCGGCGCCGCCCTTCGATGCTATGACGTCGTCGATCCTGAGGATCATCACAGCGGCGTCTGTTGCTGAGCTGATCCCCTGCTTCCCAACGCGAAGTGGCTCAAGTACTTTCTCCTTTTTCATGTCTATGACCTTCCCAGTGAACACGTTGATTCCAGCGTAGATCTTGCCTGACTTGTGCGCCTTTCTCAGCTCAATCAGGACATCGATAGGGTCGAGACCGGCATTCTCGGCAAGAGCCGTCGGGACAACTTCGAGTGCGCTCGCGAAGGCGTTTATGGCTATCTGTTCTCTGCCTCCGACAGACGCTGCGTAGTCCCTCATCCTCAGGGCCAGTTCGATCGCAGTTGAGCCGCCACCCGTGACGAGCCTGCCGTCCTCCACTGCAACTGCCACGACGCTTATCGCATCGTTCAGGGACCGGTCGATCTCGTCTATGACGTGCTCGGTTCCACCGCGGATAAGTACAGAGACGGCCTTCGGGTTCTTGCAGCCTGTGACGAAGGTCATCCTGTCCTCAGCGATCTTCTTCTCCTCGATGAGATTCGCAGTGCCGAGGTCTCCGGATTTGAGGTCGTCGAGCTTGGTCACGAGGTTGGCGCCAGTCGCCTTTGCGAGCTTCTCCATGTCGCTCTTCTTGACCCGCCTGACGGCGTATACACCCTCTTTCGAAAGATAGTGCTGAGCTAGGTCATCTATGCCCTTCTGGCAGAACAACACGTTCGCGCCAGATTTCTTGACGATGCCGACCATCTTCCTAAGCATGTTCTCCTCTTCGTCGAGGAAAGCATGCAGCTGGCTCGGGTCCGTGATCTCTATCTTCGCGTCGATCTCCGTCTTCTTGACTTCGAGCGCCGAATCGACAAGGGCGATCTTCGCCTTCTCTATGCGCTTGGGCATGGCCGCGTGTACTGCCTCCTTGTCAACGATTATCCCAGCGATCATCTCCGTGTCGTCCATAGACCCGCCCTGCTTCTTGACGACCTGGATGTTGTCGTCGTCAACGGTCCATTTGCCATCACTCTTCTTCTCGGCGACCGCGCTGACCGCGTTCACTGCGACGGCGGAAAGCAGGTCTCTGGACGAGGAGACGCTCTTCGATATCATCGCTGTCCTCGCGATGTCCATCATGATCTCCTTCTTGTCCGGGGTGACCTTTATGGCGAGCCCCTCGAGGGCCTCCTTGCACTTCTGGGCGGCCATCCTGTATCCTCCAGCTATGACCGTCGGGTGAACGTTCTGCTCGATTAGCGCCTCAGCCTTCTTCAGTAGCTCGCCCGCGAGTATCACGGCAGTCGTTGTGCCGTCGCCGCACTCGTCGTCCTGCGTCTTTGCCACTTCTACCAGCATCTTAGCGGCAGGATGTTCGACGTCGATCTCCTTCAGGATCGTCACGCCGTCGTTCGTGATGACAACATCTCCCATGCTGTCGACTAGCATCTTGTCCATTCCTCTGGGGCCCAGTGTGCTTCTCACCGAGTCAGCGATGGCTCTCGCCGCACTGATGTTATTGAACTGAGCGCCCTTGCCCTTCTCTCTCTTGGTTCCTTCTTTCAGTATGAAAACAGGTGTCTGTCCAATCATGTCATACCTCCTCTTTGAACAATCGTTCCGCCCCGGCTTCCAGGCAAGCCCTTCTTCCGGGGTTCAGGCTCGTATATGTTAGAACTTCTATATAAGCGTTAGCACATGCCGGTCTGCCCCTCTATTCGTCCAAAGGCAACGTTGTGTCCGACGGACCGTCTCGTCCTCCTTAGCGGCAGCGCCCCGCTCATAGAACACCTTTAGTATTCAGTCAGCGCTCTGCGCCATCCGCTGACATGAAGATAGTTCCATACATGGTAATCGAGACCCGCAACCCGTTCCAACGGACTCTTTCGAAGAACAAGGTTTTTGAGATTGCGTCGGGGCTGTCGGAGAGGTTCGAGAAGCTCTACCTCGCAGACTTCGACGGCGTATTCAAGAATAAACCGCAACTCGACATCGCGCAGAAGATCAGCGACGAATTACCCACCATGTACGAGGGGGGAGTGAGGTACTCCAACAACGTAATAGACATGCTCATCACGGGGGCTGAGCGGGCGGTTGTCGGCACCAGCACCCTCGTCGATATGTCTGAGCTCAGAGGAGCATTTAAGTTGTCCGAGAACATTACATTCAAAGTAGACTTCCGGGATGGGATCGTGAGTTTTGACCCCGAGGTAGCAGGCCGGGCCACCTCCGATTTGTTCCGAGAGGTTGTAGAGGTCGGAGTAGCCGACGTCGTGGTGCCGATGGCGCTGGTAGAAGAGGCTGCGAAGGCCCGGAAGGAGCATGGCTTCACACTGGGGGCCATCGCGTCCGCACCGGACCTACCCCGGCTCGAGGAGCTGGACGTCGACTACATGGTGACCGAGGATCACGGGAGCCTGGTGCCAGATGAGTGAAGTTCAAAGGAGCATAGCAGTTCTCTTCAGGAGGAAGGGAAAGGAGATTCTGACGGAGAAGGAGTTCGTGTTCTCTGCCTCGATGGACCTCAGATGGTTCTCGCCGAAGGACGCGCAGAAGCTCCTCGATGCTGGCCTCACAGCAGGCTTCCTGAAGAGGATCGACGGCAATCTCCTCCCTACGTTCGATTTCAGCGGGATTGACATCCCGATCGACTACAAACCGACACCCGATGCGCTCAAGGAGACGGTGGAGACGCGCTCGAGAGACCTCTTCTCCGAGATTGTCGCGACGATATCGAAGTCCATGTCGGTGCCGAAGCGCGAGATCGTCTCTAGAGTGAACAAGAAGCAGGAGATGATGGGCATCGATATAGAGCCTGCAGCGCTGCTTGTGGCAGGCGATTACGGGGTCGACGTCGACGGCGCTTTCATCGAGCGCGCGACCAGCGAGGTTCTGGGAAGAGAAAGCCATCACGGCTGACCTTTCTGCGGTCGTACGCTGAGGGAGTCACTTCTCTTTCATCTTGATTAGGTCCGCGAGCGTAAGCGATCCAGAGCCCGACGAAGTCGATTTGACGTCGACCACTGGCGGGGTCATCTCCTTGAGGACGATTCCGAGCTCTTTCTGTAGCTTCCTTATGAGTCTATCGTCGGGTCGGATGGTTCCGGACTCGACCTTGCTCAGGATGGTCTGTTTCTCGTTCAGTTTGGCCGCTAGTTCCTTTTGCGTCATCCCCATGCGCGAGCGCGCGTTCCGGACCCGGGCGGCATAGTCGTCAACGAGCTCCTCCTGTCCACCGTCGGAATAGACGTCCCGTTGCTTCTGCCGCTTCTCCCTCTGCTCAAGGCGCTGTTCGATCATGGGTTTTGGGCCTTCGACTGAGGGTCGTCCTTTGTCTGCCTCAGTGCCGAATTTTGCACATTCGGCGCAGACTCCAAGTAGTACGCCTTCAATCATCACCTTCTTGCAGAAGGTGACGTCCTTGCCGCACAACTCGCAGACCATGAAAAACACACTTCTGAACGAAGTCAGCAAAGGATAAATAGAGTATTTAACCTTATATCATTATAAATCTGGTCGAAGCCGGGAGACGAGCCTTCAGAATGGGGTGCACCGCATTGGCAACTGATCAACCTTCAGAGCTGTACGACGAGATACAGAGACGATTGTCTGTACTTGAGGAAAGGAATCTAGAGTTAGTAGAGGAAGCTCGCAGGGTCGAGGGTGAGAAGCGGTTCGTCGAGGGCGAGTTGATAAGGCTGCAGAAGGAGCTGAAGCGCTTGAAGGCGGAACTCGAGAGATTGAAGGCTCCCCCCCTGATAATCGGTCAGATAAAAGACATCCTTGCGGACGGCCGTGTGGTGGTGAAGAGTTCCACAGGTCCCGATTTCGTCGTCAACACTTCCGATTACGTTTCGCCTGAGTTGTTGGAGGCTGGTGCCCGCGTGGCCCTGAACAAGCAGACGCTGGCCGTCATGGGCGTGTTGCCCGCATCCCTGGACCCGATAGTCGTGGGCGCGGAGATCATAGAGAAGCCTAATACTCTGTATGACGACATAGGCGGGCTGCAGGACCAGATCGTCGAGATAAGGGAGGCCGTCGAGGACCCTCTCCTGAGGCCAGAACTCTACAAGCGTGTGGGAATCGATCCCCCGAAGGGCGTGCTGTTGGTGGGGCCCCCTGGAACAGGAAAGACGCTCCTGGCCAAGGCCGTGGCAAAACAGACCAACGCGACATTCATACGATTCGTCGGGTCAGAGCTAGTGCAGAAGTACATTGGCGAAGGCGCTCGGCTCGTGAGAGAGCTCTTCGACCTCGCCCGGCAGAAGGCCCCTTCGATAGTGTTCATAGATGAGCTGGACAGCGTCGGGGCGAAGCGGCTCGAGCTGGCTACTTCGGGTGACCGCGAGGTCCAACGCACTCTCATGCAGATACTGGCGGAGCTCGACGGGTTCAATCCGCTCGGCGATGTCAAGATCATCGGCGCAACGAACCGGCCGGACATACTCGACGAGGCCCTGCTGAGGCCTGGAAGGTTCGACAGGATAATCGAGATACCTATCCCAGGCTACGATTCCAGGGTCGAGATATTCAAGATACACTCTCGGCGTATGAACCTTGACGATATGGTCGTCATAGACGACTTCGCTGGGAAGGCCGATGGCGCCACGGGTGCTGACATCAAGGCCATATGCACAGAGGCAGGCATGTTCGCCATACGCGAGAACAGGGACGTCGTGACCATGTCCGATTTCGAGAAGGCCATATCCAAGGTGTTGGACGAAGGCGACCAGAGGGTCCTCGAGTCCGGGCCGATGTTCGCCTGAGACCGCTACTCTCCGACCTCCTCGTCCGTCAGGTCCCTCTCGATGACGAAGGGGCCGATGTATCCGCACTTCTTGCAGTGATACTTGTATCCCGTGATCAGCGCCGCTTCGTAATAGAGGTCGGCTGAGCCACACTGGGGACACGTCAGGAACGACTTCGGCCTTCTCCGGCTCTTTTTGGGTGGGGGCACAATCCAAGTATATGGACGCGCCGCTTGACCTAGTTTGCGTTGTCCGCCTGATTCAGTACTGCGAGGCTCCCGCCTTCATGAACTCCCTAAGGAGGCAGGTGGCGTAGCAGCCTTTGTTGAGTGAGAAGGCAAAGAGCACTCCATCACCTGCGTGGTCGACAACCAGGTCTCTCACGGGCGCAAGGAGCTCCCGTCTGGTGCCTTTTGAGGATGCTTCCCTGAGGCCTACGATCTGGAAGTCCCGGGCTTCGATCTTCTCCGCCTCCACCACGTGGCGCTCGATCTCCCCCATGGCTCCTTCCGCGAACACGGAGTCCGTGCCGTACAGGATGCCGCTGACGAAGGCTTTCCCCTCCGCAGCGTTCCTCCTAGCCTTGTCGATGTTGTCCCCCGTGACGTCGATGTGGTTGTCATGGTCGGGGACGCCGTTCTTGTCTAGAGGGAGCACGAAATCACCCTCGATGGGCTCGTGTATAGGGATCCCCCTGCGTATCCTCTCGCTCAGGATCTTGTTGAACAGTAACGATTGATAGGCGTGGACGAACATCATCAGGAGGTTCCTCGGCAGCCGTTTGAGCGCACCGGTGTAGTCTCCAGGTCGTTCAACCAGGTGCACGATCATCGTTCTTTCGAAAGTGAATCTCACAGGGAGTTCGTTCGTCGCCCTTTCGAAATCCCTTGTCTCCTGGAGCGTGCGGCGAGCGTCGTCGCCCTCGGAACCGTCCCCCATCGGGTTGGCCACGTATTTCATGACCGCTCCTTCGATGTCACCTCTGACCAGGTCTCTGCCTATCTGGTGGGTGATGGGTCTGACCGATCCGAATCTCTGGATCCCGAAGAAGTTGGGGAACCCACCTATGCCTTCCACCTCCCCTCTGACGGCCTCGCAGGTCTCAGGGATGTCGATGTCGTCGCCGACATCGGAGACCTTGATCGAGAATCTGTTGCCGATGAGGTCTCCGATCGAGATCATCCTGTTCGACCTGTAGGTCTCCAATATGCGCACGTCTGGAATCTCGAGCGCTCGTACCGCTTCGATATCCGCTCTAAAGGACATCAGCTGTGTCGCTACCGACCGCCTGTCTTTGGTGCCTGCGAACCCTATGTTAGCGCGGCCGACACGCAGGTTGCTCCCCAGCCGCCTGACCAGTTTATTTTGCTCCCAGTTGCGGCGCCACACACGCGCGATGGCGATTTGTCCCAAGGGTGCTTCCGAGGGGTTGAGTGAGATCTCATCCACTACGAAATCCTCCGGGGTCATCCGGAGCCTCCCCCCGATGCCGGGGATGTCTCGGCTCAGGAATGTCTCCAGGCCGAGGTCTGCTTCCTCAATCATGCATCGGCGGAATCCGGCGGATAGAAGTAATAACTTTCGGGGCCAACGGTCGCCGCATCAGCCAAGCTGCTTCTCTATCAGCTGTCGGGCCTCGAGGTACTGGTTCGCGAGCGACTTCGCGGCCTTCTTGAGCGCCGCCTGTGGTTTTCCGTCCTTGACCACGACTGTCAGGACTGATTTGTCGAGTTGCGGGTGCCCCGTCGAGAATCTCGCATCCTTGACGTTCTTGTCCTGCATGAGCTCGTGTATCAGGGGATATATCAACGTCTCGTCGGCATCCTCAATCTCTAGCTTGATGACATCCTTCTTCTTCTCGATGAGTTTGAGTTCCATGATGCTCGGACCCCTCGTATAGTCCATCGGTTCATAAAGCTTGCTGCGGTAGGATGCGCATGGCCAGCATATCTGGCGCCGTCTATCGCTTCTCGTCCTTTTCCTTCGCGGACCTCGTGTCTCCACCGCCCCTCTCGCGGGGGTACATGGCGCCGCACATGGAGCAGGCATCGACCTTGCACAGCCGTGAATCCTCCGTCGTGATGGTCTTGAGCACGCAGTTGTTGTCGCACAGGGGGCACTTCTTCTCTACCATACTAATCTCCTCCTAGTCGAACCTCTTCTGCGTCACTGAATGGACCCCTTCTGCAATAACCCTTCCCACACCCTCGACCTCCATGAGCTGTTCGGGTGTGGCCTCCGCGATACCCTTGGCGCTGCCGAATCTTTCCAGGAGCCTCTGTGCGAGCGTGGCGGACACGTTGGGCAACCCTTGTACCAGGAAGAGCTGCCTGCCGGCCGGGTCGAGGGTCATCTGGCCTGTCCGCTCGACTCCTCCGCGCGCCTCCTCCTGCCTCCGGAGGGCAGAGAGCGCCTCGACCGTCTCGCCCACGCTCAGCGAGGACAGGACTGGCATTCGGAACTCTGAGAGAAGCTCGCCGAGGGCATCGAATATCGCAGCGTTGCCCGCCTGGACCCCCTTTCCCTCGGGGGGACCTTGCACGATCAGTATGGGGCGTGGATACTGGCGCTTCATCTTGCTGAGATGGGAGAACATCGTCTCGTCGGAGATCGCGCGTATGAACTCCTGGACCGTTCTGATGGTGACTGCCACCCTGTCTGAAACGACCACATCCGCGGTCTCTATGTCCCTTTCCTCAAGGGCGAAACCAGCCTTCTCAAGCCCTGTGGCAATCGCCGTGCGTGCAATCCTGCCTGAGACCTTCAGGATACGTCTGCTGCCACCCTCCTGCGGGTCGTACTGGGATAGCGATTTCTGGCCAGGCCTGTCCGCTGTCTTCATCGACAGCTCCTCCCGGTCGGTGAGTGAATGCGGAGCCATCATTTCGGAGATATCCCCACGGCCGAGTGAGGGCCTCCTTGAACCGGGTTTCTCGGACAACCCCTTGCGCGCCAAGAGCTTCTTCCTGAGCCCGTCGAGCTCCCTATGCATCTGCATCTCTTTCTTCCGGGAGGACCAGAGGTACGCCTCGTCCTTCGTGCCCTTCGTCACAAGGATGATCACCCTGCCCGCCTGCCTCCTTCCAGTCCTTCCCCTCCTCTGTATGGTGCGTATCTCCGAAGGCACCGGTTCGTAGAACACCACGAGGTCCGTCGCCGGGATGTCCAGTCCCTCCTCGGCGATAGATGTCGCGACGAGGACGTTGTGTCTCCCCTCCTGGAACGATTCTATGACCTCTCTCTGTTCCTTCTGCTTGAGCCCTATGTCCTGGCCCTTGCTGGCCTGGCCGACGAACCTTACGGGCCTCACTCCCTCTATGCTTCCCAGGCGGTTCGTGATCAGGTCGCAGGTGTCTCGGTAATGCGTGAACACTATCGCCCTGGACTCCGGCTTCCCAGCGAACTGCGCCCTCAGTATCGGGATGAGCTTCTCGAACTTCGGATGCTCGTTCACCATCTTGTGGAGGTGCTCCCTTGCCTGCTGGAAGCGTACGTCCTTCACCAAGGTCCTGGAAGCTTTCGAACGTTTGTTCTCTTCGGCCTGTTTGACCTGCTTGTCCAGATAGCTCTCGAGGGCGCCTCTCCCCTGCGTCTCGGCCAGTTCGATGCCGTGATTGACCTTCATGGCGAGCGCCTGGACGCTCGCAGTGTTGAACATGCCGTACGACTTCTTGCCTGAGTCCAACTGCGCTCTGATGGTCGCGCCTGCGGTGAGCAGGTCGCGGGTCGTGACGGGTTTCTTCGGGTCCAAGAGTCCTGCGGCACGCAGCTTGGCGACCTGTTCGTCGAGGATATCCTTCAGGAGCGGCACTATCTCCGACATTCCCTCCTGCATCCCCACGCTGATGAGCTCCATTTTCACCTGTTGTGTGTAGTCGACGACGTCGTCGTCGAACTCCGACCGGATCTCGATCCAGGTGATTCCGAGATTCTCGCAGACCTCAGCTATCTTCGAGACATCCGATCCAGGGGACGCGGTCATACCGAGAGAGAGTCCGCCACGTTCCATGAACGCCTTGCCGATGGTGACGTATGCGTAATCCCCGGCCGCCCTGTGCGCCTCGTCGAACACGATGAGGTCTATCTCGGATATGTCCACGATGTCGGATTCCAGGTCGTTCGCCACGACCTGCGGGGTCGACACTATCAGCCTGCTGCTGGTCCAGAGTCCCCTGCGCTCCTCGGGCGCGACCTCCCCCGTGAAGACCACTGGCTCGTGACCTCTCAGATTCTCCCTGAGGAACATCGCGTGCTGCTCGACGAGCGGCTTGGTGGGCGCCATGAAGAGCACCCTGCCCCGCTTCGATTTCAGCACCTCCGCTACGACAAACAGTGCTATGATGGTCTTGCCCATGCCCGTTGGGAGGACCACCAATGTCGATTCCTCGAGTGCAGCATGAGCGATATTCGATTGATACTCTCTGAACTCTATGCTGGATGGCGTGATCAGGTCGTGCTCAAGGAACACGAATCTCTGAGAGCCGCTCCTGCTTATGTAACCTTTCCGGAAAGATGGCCGAATCTAGTGGCATCCAGCGCAGGTAGCTGCGCAGCTTCCTTCTGCGGACTTGACCCTTACAACCACTCCGGGTCCCTGAGGGGTGTCTACGGAGTCTATCGTCGCCTCTTTGAGGTTATCCTCGAGCCCCTTCTCGTAGATCAGGGTGATGCCGTCTTCTTTGAGCTCAATGTCGTCGTCCTTCTTCTTGTCAAAAGCCATCATGAAGGCAGGACCGGAACAGGAGTATCCAGCGAACACGATTCTGATGGGGTCGTCCTTCTTCTCTTCCGCGATGATCGATTTGATGGTTTCGCAAGCCTTCGGCGTTATAGTAACCATGGTCTGATGCCTCTAGTATTTGTGAGGAAGGGACTATATTTAAGGTTTTTCGCCTAACACGTCAACACGTGACACTCCTCCGTTCAGGAGGGTTCGGCCCGGTCGAAGCCGGCACCATCGATAGGCTTCGTGGCGTCGATGCCTATCTTGGTCGTGGTCTCGTCTGCGCTGGGGTCGAGGCTGCTTCCCCTAGCATTCTTCACCTTCACGAGGCCTTTGTGCCCCTGGAACCTAGTGGCGACGGCCCACTCGACGTCACGGTCGTCATAGATGTCGATGTCATCGTCAACGACCGTGACGAGTTTCATCGACGTGTGCGCTCCCAGTGCCGCCATTATGGCGTTCACCGCGTCGCCCTCTTTCTGCTTGGTTATGGAGACCACACCGTGGAGCCAGCAGCACCCTCCTTCCGTGAGTCTGACACCATGCACTTCTGGTACGGCCACGCCAACCGCCTTCCTGATCACGGGTTCTCTCGGAAGCCCCATCATTAGGTAGTGTTCGTTGGCGCCCGGCAGTATGATCTGGAATATTGCGTCGTTCCTGTGGTGGATCCGGTCTATCTCGACCACCGGCTGCTTCCTGACGGGATCCTGGGTCCCGGTGATGTCCACGAAGGGGCCCTCGTCCGTGAGATCATCGGTGAGTCTTCCCTCCAACACGTATTCCGCGTACGCAGGGACCAGCAACCCACTCTCGATCTTCCGCACCGCCACGGGTTCTCCGAGGCAGAGTTGTCTCAGGGTGTTCGCTATCGCCAGTTCGTCCCTTCCGAACTCCACCGTCATGGCTGCGGCCAGAAGGATAGAAGGACATAGGCCGACTGCCACCGCCACCTTCAATTCCTCGCCCTTTGCCGCCGCTCTCCTGTGGAGCGCGTGCAGGTGTCTCGGGACCACGCGTATCGCGAGCCGCTTCTCACCGATCAACATCATCCTGTGGAACGACATGTTCTTCTTGCCGTCCAGCTCCGATATGACGACGCCCGCTGTGATGTACCTGCCACCATCCCCTTGGTAGAATTTCGGTGTCGCGGACTCCCTGAGATCGAACTCCGTGAGCACATTCTCCTCGAACGGCGCGCTATCGATCTCCTGGGGGGCGGTCGGCGAATCCATTGCCTCGAGCATCCTGAGTGACAGCTCCTCCGGCGTTGTCTTGAGGGATTCCGCGATCCGTTCCCGGCTGGCCCAGAGGTTCCCGATGGCTTTGTGCCCGTCGAGGTTTTCGAATAAGACGGGGTCGTCCTTGGCTTTTAGAAGGTACTTCGTGACTTCTAGGTCGCGAGAAACACGTCCCTTAACAACAACGGTCTCCTCGAGACCATCCAGCATGGACCTGATGGACAGAAGATCACCGGTTCTGGATGCTCGAGAGCGTATATCTATCCTTTCGTGTCCGAGCTTGCCTTCATGCGAAAGTTCTTTGCCCCTTCCGGCCAACCGTCGGCCTTCGGTCCACTCCTGCCAGCGCCGTCCCACACCTTTTTTATAGATACCCATCCATCGAGAAACCGTGGCCCTCCAGGCGCTCGTTCGCAAGTACGCCCTACAGAACGCCGTCATGTATGAAGGTAGGGCGAATCTAGGTGCTGTCCTGGGTAAGGTCATGGCCGAGAACCCTGACCTTAGGTCGAGAGCCAAGGAGATCACGTCACTCGCGAAGCAAGTCATCTCGGAAGTCAACGCGATGCCCCCTGATTCCCAGAGGAGGAGCCTGGAGGATGTCGCGCCCGAGCTGCTGGTGAAAGAGTCGAGGCCGAAGGACCTCGAGCTCCCTGATCTGATTGACGTGACGGGCGAGGTTAGGATGCGCGTCGCCCCGAACCCTTCCGGCCCGCTCCACATAGGCCACAGCAGGATGGCTATCCTCAACGACGAGTACGTCAAACGCTACGGCGGTGTCTGCTTCAATAGATTCGAGGACACTGATCCAGCAAGGATCGACCCTGCAGGATACGATTCGATACCCGCGGACCTGGAGTGGTTGGGGGTCGAGATTCACAAGACGATCGTTCAGAGCGACAGGTTCGAGCTGTACTACGAGGTCTCCAAGCGTCTCCTCGAGGCTGGAAAGGCGTATGTGTGCACATGCAGGCCCGACGATTGGCGCGAACTCAAGAACGGGAAGAACCCCTGTCCACACAGAGAGCAAGACCTAACCGACCAGCTCTCGCGATGGGACGGGATGTTTGACGGGACCTTCGGCCAGGAGGAGGCGTCTCTGATCGTGAAGACCGACCTCGCCCATCCGAACCCTGCGATTAGGGACTTTGTCGCACTCAGGATAGACGAGACCCCGCATCCGAGAACGGGGACGAGGTATCATGTGTACCCACTGATGAACCTGGCGGTTGCAGTCGATGATCACGAACTCGATCTCACGCATATCCTAAGGGGAAAGGATCATCTGAACAACACCTATCGGCAGGAGTATGTCTTCAACCACCTTGGCTGGAAGATGCCTGTCTACATACACTATGGCCGAGTGTCGATCGAGGACGCTCAGCTGTCGACCTCCAATATGTCTACTGGTATCCGAGAGGGGAAGTACACGGGATGGGACGACCCGCAGCTCGGCACTCTGGCTGCTCTCAGGAGACGTGGCGTCAGGCCAGAGTCGATCCGTAGGTACTGGTCGGAGACGGGTCTCAAGGCGGTCGACATCGAGTTCTCCTGGAAGACGCTGTACTCCTTCAACAGGGATCTGATCGACGACCCTTCGAACAGGTACTTCTTCGTCGACGACCCTGTCAAGCTGAAGCTGGAATCATCCTCCGACCTGACTGCCAGAGCCCCCCTTCACCCCACTCATCCAGAGAGAGGTATCAGAGAACTAGGGGTAGCCAAGGGAGGTTCCGTGTGCCTCAGTAGGGTCGACCTGCCTGAGAAGGGCGGACGCCTTCGGCTGAAGGATCTCTGTAACGTCGTCTATGACGGAACAGCCCTACGATATGACGGGAACGACCTTGTAGTGCTGAAGGAAGGGGTCCGGATCGTCCATTGGGTCCCGGAGGCCGCAGTCGGGACCGAGGTGCTGATGACCGATGGCAGCGTCAGGAAGGGGCTTGCGGAGCACGGGATTGTCGCTGCGAAGGATTCCTCCGTCCAGTTGGAGAGGTTTGGATTCGTGCGGGTGGAGCAGGTCGCCCCGACGGTCAGATGCGTTTTCACGCATAGGTGACAGTCATCAGACATCCCAGAACGGCACGATGTCGCAGGCGAGACATGCATGACACATCGTCTTGAATCCGAGCGGACTGAGGCCGTGATCTTGAAGGATAGTCTTCTGCTCTCTTGCGAGGTCCAACATCCTGCTGGCGGTCACCGGCCGCAACTCTCCCAACGTGCGATCCAGATCGTCTCTGTTGAGCGCGCTCACCCTTATCGCCCTGAGCGTGGCGACGGCCCCCATTCCGGCCAGAGCCCTCACGCCGTTGAGGATGGTCTCATCAGTCTCTCCCAGACCGAAGATGATGTTCGAGCAGACCTTGTTCCGGCCGAATACCTCGCAGGCGTGGTCGACTCTACGGAGGATCATTTCGTAGTCCCGGTCCGGGCAGATCTTCTCGAACACGTCGCGATCGAAAGACTCGATGTTTATCTTGATCTCCTCGGCTCCAGCCTCTCGCAGCGAGTCAATCTGGTCCGAACGCGTGACATACGGCTCGACCCCGACGGGTGCCTCGGGGAGGGCTTCGCGTATCCGCTCGATTAGCCCCGCTAGCCTCCGTGTGGTCTCAGCGGGCGATTGCGCCACGCCGCTGGTCAGGGCGACCCCCGTGAATCCACGCTCCCTCGAAGCATTGACAGCCATCTCGACTATCCTGTCGTCCGTGAGATCCTTTGTCGCGTGCGGTTCCAGCCGGTGAGAGCCACAGAAGACGCAACGGTACGCACACCTGCTGTCGACATTGATGAACGCCTGGAACGGTGCGTGGAGTAGAGTCGGTTGAAGCTCGGCTCCCTCGATGAACGGCTCGCCACCTTTCAGAATGCTGAGCGTTCCCGCGTCGTCTCTCAGTAAGAAATCTCCAGACTCGCGCGATATGGCCTTCCTGACCCTCGTCCCTCCGAACGAGAACACCAGCTCCGGGTACCCCGTTCCAGGGCCAGCGGTTGATCTGCTGGGAGGAAAAGGCGGTTTGAAACCCAATGGTAGCAGAACAGGTCCGCCTGCGAGCAGCTCGGCCTTCTTCCTGGCCGACTCGGCCGTCACTTTCGCTTCCATACGGTGCCCTCTTGGGTGTCCTGGATATCCACACCCTTCTCGGCGAGCGAGTTCCTGATATTGTCTGCAGTGGCGAAATCCCTGCGTTTGCGGGCGTCCTGTCTCGCTCCGACGAGTCGCTCCACATCCCCGTCCGGGATGTGGTCCTGAGAAAGCATCCTGTTGATCTCGGCCTCGTTCAAGGCCTGCGCCGCCCCCTCCTTCACTAGGTTGAGCTGGCTCTCCGAGACAAGCACATCGAACAGGCTGTCGAATCTGTCGAAAACACCGACGACGCGGTCTGCGCCTTTCATGCTCAGACTTCCTTCGTTCCTGAGCCTGTTCGCCTCCCTGGCGAAGTCGTACATCACCGCTATCGCATCGCGCGAGTTGAAGTCATCGTCCATCTTGGTCTCGAAATCGCACCAGACGTCCTCGCACAACCGTCCAGCGTCGTCCCTGCCGTCAGCGAGGATCGCGTGAGCCTTCATCTCGTCATAAGAATTCTGAAGAGTCTCAAGTGCCTTTTTAGAATCGTCAAGTGAGCTTGAATCGTACTCGAGTGGATGCCTGTAGTTTGCGTTCAGTATGAAGAACCTGACCACCTGAGGTGAGTATTTCGCCAGAACGGCGTCAATCAGGAAGAAGTTCTTCAGCGATTTGGACATCTTCTCCTCGTCTATCGTCAACATCCCGTTGTGCATCCAGTATCTGACAAACTGAGCATCGTTGTACGCCTCCGACTGCAGGATCTCGTTCTCATGATGGGGGAACACGAGGTCGGTCCCACCGCCGTGGATGTCAATGGTCTTGCCTAGGTGCTTCAGGCACATGGCCGAACACTCGATGTGCCATCCTGGCCTCCCCTCTCCCCATGGGCTCGTCCAGGATATCTCGCCTGGCTTCGCAGCCTTCCAGACGGCGAAGTCCATCGGATCGCGCTTGTCCTCACCAGGGTCTATCCTGGCCCCGGCGACCATCTGGTCAAGGGTCTGGCCCGACAGCTTGCCGTACTCCTTCGCCTTGCGAACGCTGAAGTAGACGGAGCCGTTCGATTCGTATGCCATGCCTCTTTGAACCAACCCGTCCACCATTTCGATGATGTCGTCCATCGTTTCGGTCGCTCTGGGATAGGCGGTCGCCCTCACAACCTTCAGAACGTCCATGGAGCGGAAGTAATCGTCGATGATCTGTTTCGAGAGGGTCGTGGGCTCTATCGACAACTCC
>JAEHCN010000095.1 GCA_020696395.1 Thermoplasmata archaeon
GCCATCATGCCCACTTCTATCGTTCCCCTGTCGGATATCCCTAGCCTCCTTGCAGGGGACGACGTCATCTTCCTTATCATCTCCTCGATCGAAACGACCTGCTTGTCGATGGCATATCTTCGGATGGCCCGCGGGAATGTCCCGTACGCTCGGGGATGCTCGACGATGTCGGCCAACGGGCCGTATGGAGCGCCCACCTCGCCATCAGATGCAATCGATGAGAGCGGATGTCTGATTACCGTGATGACATCTTCTTCGCACATCTCATGGAAGAAGGCTGTGATGTCCAATTCCTCGTCTATCAGCAAGTCGAAGGCGACATCGGGAGCATCCTTTCCAATCTCTCGGGCTATCTCGCTCAAGCGCCTATGGTTATAGGCTTTGTTCGCGGGCTTCCTGAAGCCGCTCACCTCGATATCGTCCCAGCAGTTCTCGCCGACGACGTTCTCCCAAGCCACATCGCGATTGGCGAAATCCGCTTTGATTCTCACTCTAGCTTCGTGATCGGCTAGTCTATCCAAGATGGCTCCCCTCCCGCCATCTTGAACCCATGGTGGAAGGATAGCGAACAGATCTGTGCAAGAGGCGGTGTAGGGATACACGTCGAAGGCAACATCAACGCCCTGCCTGCGGGCATCCTCGACCATGCGGATGCTTTCTACCACCAGTCCCCAGTTCTTCGATCCAGCGGCTTTATGATGTGATATCTGGACTCTCAGTCTAGCCTCTCGGCCAATAGTGATTGCCTCGCCCACCGACTTGAGGAGGGTGGCCCCCTCTCCACGTATGTGACTCGCGTAGATTCCTCCCAACGCACCTGATGTCGATGCAAGTGCGATGAGCTCCTCCGTAGTGGCATAACATCCCGGTGCGTATATTAGCCCAGACGATAGACCGAATGCACCCTGCAGAATTGCCTCCGCGATCCGTTCCTTCATCTCTTCGAGCTGCGAGTCAGTAGGAGGCACGTCGTCCGGACCTATCACTCCCGAACGAACAGTATCCGCCCCCACCAAGGTAGCCACGTTCACAGAAGTCCTGAGGTTCTCGAGCCTAAGAAGGTACTCGTCCATCGTGGCCCAATCCACTTGTACGCAGTATCTCCCTGCGAAGTCAGTTGCCAATTTCCTCGCCGGACCAATCAACGGGGCGGCTGATCCACCACAGTTCCCGACGACTTCAGTTGTCACGCCCTGCCTTATCTTGCTCTCCGCAAGCGGGCAACCCAGCAACGAGATGTCCGAGTGTGTGTGTATGTCAATGAACCCTGGACACACGATACTTCCGGCAGCGTCAATCGTCAGGGCGCCCTTCGAGGTTCCGGGCTCATGGATTCCAGCGACCCTCGTCCCATCAAGGCCGACATCCATCTCAACGGATGGCGCGCCTGTCCCGTCGACAAGCCTCCCTCCAACAATAAGGATCGCGTGATCGCTTCCCATGATGTCCGGTGAGTAGATTCTGCGGGGGTTATTTAACGGTTCTCAACACTGGCCAAGTATTATATCGTGAACCTGTGCTTCCAATAGACTGATGAGGGCCCCCCTCGATTTCTTCAAGTACCAAGGATGCGGAAACGATTTCGTGATCGTTGACGAGATGACAACCCATCCGACAGCGGATCGGATGAGAGGCATTCTCGCGACCAAGCTCTGCGACAGGCATTTCGGAATCGGCGCTGATGGCCTCATCTTCTTAGAACCGGCGGATGATTGCGACGGAGCGATGCGATTGTTCGAGCCCGCTGGTAACGAGGCGGAGATGTGTGGGAACGGTCTGAGGTGTGTGGCTGCGTTCCTGTCGACATCGTCCGCCAAGGATGAATTCGCCATACTTACTCCTGATGGCATCAAGCGCGTAGCCAAGACAGGTGACGAATACCGAGCCGACATGGGCCCGATCAGGTTCCTGAGAGGCGACCTTCAGCAGTACATCAAAGACGATGGGAAGCCAACAGATTCGATGATGGATTTCCCTCTCTATGACGACAGCTCGGCACCGAGGGCCAGCATGCTGAGCACAGGCGAGCCTCATATAGTCGTGTTCACCGACGACATCTCCTCTGTGAACATCGCGGAGATAGGGGCTTCCTTGAATGCAGACCGTGACAGGTTCCCCCTTGGGGTCAACATCAACTTCGTCCAGGAAATCGGTCCGGACGAGATGACGATACGCACCTACGAACGTGGAGTGTACGATGAAACGATGGCCTGCGGAACGGGCGCGACGGCATGTGCCGCCGCGTCAATACTCTCCGGAAGGACCGCAAGCCGGATAGTGAATGTCATTACGCGCGGCGGCAGGCTACGCATCGAGGTCGCACGGGACGGACACGCCTTCATGACTGGCCCCGCCATAATGGTGTTTACTGGCCGCATCGAGGTCGACATCTGACGAGACGACTTCCGTCAGCCAAAATGACTTTCAGCCAGAGGACTTCATCTTTTTCAATACTTCCTCGCTCACCGCAAGTGTCCTCTCGACGTCCTCGTCCGAGTGCTCTGTGCACATGTAGAACGGTTTGTCAGGATGGAAGTGGATCCCCCTTGCGAGCAATCCGTAGTCGAACTGCATCCGAAGCTTCGCATCGAAGTGCATGCAGTCGCGATAGCTGCGCGGCATTTCCACTTCCTTCGCGAAAATTATGTTGAATGTCGACCCCGGACCAGACGTTGTCGCGTCGATCCCAGTCCTCTCAAACAGGTCGTTGAGTCCGTTCTCAAGCTTCGCGGTTATCCTGTTGAGGTATGGGTATGTCTCGGGCTCCTCCAGCACATCGATCGTCGCCATACCAGCGGCGAGGACTGTCGGGTGGCCGTTGAAGGTGCCTCCGTGGAAAACCCTGTTGTCTTTGCTGCGCGTGAGAGGGTTCATAACGTCCATGATGTCTTCCCGGCCGAGAAACGCCCCAGCGGGGAACCCGCCGCCGATCACCTTGCCAAGGCACATCAGGTCCGGCGTGACGCCGTACATCGTCTGAGCGCCCCCAAGGCGATCCATCCTGAAGCCCGACATGACCTCGTCGAATATCAGTATGATATCGAGTTCCTCTGTTGTCTCCCGAACGGCCTTCAGGAACTCAGGGTCCGACCCGATGAACCCTCTCTGTACTGGCTCCATGATCACGGCTGCGAGGTCGTTCTTGTGCTCCTTTAGGAGTCTCACCGTGTCCTCGGCATCGTTGAACGGAAGCACCTGAGTGCTCTGGAGCGTGTACTCGGATGTTCCGAGCGAGCACGCAACTGGCTGGGGGGACGTGTACGGACCTGCAGTTTCCTCCGACGGCGTAAGGCTGACGAGAGCCTCATCGTAGCAGCCATGATAATGCCCCTCGAACTTGGCCACCCTGTTACGGCTCTTGTACCCCCTACACACGCGCAGGGCGTGAAGCGTGGCCTCAAGGCCGGAGTTCGTGAAACGAACGCGCTCAGCGCACGGGAAGATCGTGTTGAGTCGCTCCGCCATCAGGCACTCGAGCTCGTGAGGCGGACCGAATATCGTCGTGCCGTCCCTGTCGAGCTGTTCCTGAACAGCCTTCATCACTCGAGGGTGGCCGTGGCCGAGAATCATCGGCCCAAAGCAGAGCATGTAGTCGATATACTCGTTCCCGTCCAGGTCCCATAGGTGGGAGCCCTTCGCCTTCTTCGCGAACACGGGATACGGATGGTAGAACTTCACGTTCCCCGTCACGCCTCCCGGAAGATGCTCTCTAGCCCTTGCGAACCATGAAGCGCTCTTCACGGTCCTACTCTTGTATTCCCCGACGGGGTCGAAAGGAGCGTTCATCTCTCCTCACCTCAGGTACATCTTCTCGGGATCCAAGGACCTGAGCGTGGCGATCTCCTTCTCCGTCGGTGGAGGGGTGGTCACGAGCCTCTCCGCCACCTTCACGTTCCAAGGAGTGTTCTCCTGGACCTGTTCCAGGGTCACTCCTTCGTGCAGGGCTACCACCGTCATCTCACCGGTCGCATCATCGAACTTGAATGTGCATAGGTCGGTGATCACCGCATACGGCCCGTCTCCCTGGAGCTTCAGCTTCTTCCAGCCCTCCTTGCCGTCGACAAACCCCGGGCTCGTTAGGAAATCAACCTTCTCGACGAACCTCCTCTTCTCGTGAGGCGTGATCACTATGATCTTCTTCACGTTCGACGCTATGTCGCAGGCCCCTCCGCTCCCCGGAAGGCGCACCTTCGGCGTCTTGTACGTGCCTATGACCGTCGAGTTGATGTTTCCGTACTTGTCTATCTGGGCGCCGCCCAGGAAACCCACGTCGATTCTTCCTCCCTGGAGATAGTAGGCGAACTGCTCGTACATGGAACAGACGCTCTTGGCACCGCTGACAAGGCATGGGTCCCCTATCGAAAGCGGCATGCGACTCGGGTTCGACCCAACCGCCCCTGACTCGTAGACGAGCAGCAGATCGGGCGCCTGCAGCTTCTTCGCCAGGTTCGCGGCGAGGTTCGGTATTCCCACCCCGACCAACACAGACTCACGGTCCTTCAGCTCTCTCGCGGCGACGATAACCATCAATTCACTGCGACTCACTTCTGACATCATCCCACCCCGAATCACACGCTCCCGTAGTTCACAGGCGTGCTGTACGCATCCTTTGGACGAAGACCATCGACCTTCGATGGCGGGAGCTTGCTGAGGTACTCCGACCTGCTCTCCACTCCATATACCCACTCGTCGATGTACTTCATAGTATTCTCATGGTCCTTGGTAATCTCGTCCCATTTGACGTAGAAGTCGTTGTCCCGGTCGTAGTATCCCTGGACGTAGGACGGATGCGCGCACCAAGGCTCGTGAACGACCGCATGAGACACGAAATCGGGGACGAGGGTCCTGTTGGGGTCGGATCTTATAACCGACTCGTCAACGATCTCCTCGGCGCTTATGATGACCTTCTTCGCAGCGAACGCCGCATCCTTCTGCTCCCCAATAATACCCCAGATGTGGCAATTACCGTTGACATCCGCTCTCTGGACGTGTACCACAGCCACATCCGGTTTCAGCGGAGGTACGACTGACACTTCGTCGCCAGAGTACGGGTCGGTGACGACCTTCATCAATGGATTCTGTGCGGGGAGGTCAGAGCCGAG
>JAEHCN010000096.1 GCA_020696395.1 Thermoplasmata archaeon
GGAGGCATGAGCAGCCTACGCAAGACATCTGCCTGCATGTGTCGGGCCACTCCTTCCTGATAGACCTGCAGGGATCAGCGAAACTGGAATACTCTACCCGCAGGATAGTCTTCCCATCCCTCTCCTTGAAGTGGAAGTCGCGCATGATGCTCAAGCCGTGCTTCAGTGTCTGAAGGCCGCCCTCCACATGCTCGGCGTCGGTGTCCGCTACCTTCAATCCGAGCTGTGACTCGAGGCTGTTAAGAATACGCATTCCCAAGGGCTCGATCAACAGACCGGGGGCGGAGCCGTCCTTTCCAGGGGAGAGTGTCAGGTCGTCGGAGAGTGCCAATGGAGGAGCAACCGGGCTGCTCGTAGCTGGGATGAACAACTTCTCCCTGGTGAGGCCGTGCTTTGCTGGAAGATACGACGCGTTACCGACAAGCGACAGGCCTGAGAGAATGTCCCTCGCCGCCTTCGCGGTTGAGACCATCTGCTCCTCAGGGACAACGGACGCGATCTTCTTCTCAGACAATATGAATGACACGAAGAGCCCGAGAAAGATGGCGCCCGAGGCTGTAAGAATGAACATGTCTCTTTCGCTCTCGAGCTGCGAAACACGCTCAAGCAGAGCGGGGTCCGTTGTCGCGCCTATCGAGTCGATGTTGAGCTGAGATGACAGACCAAGTGCCAATAGAAAGAGACCGAAGATGACCAGCAAGAGCCCAATGATCAATGAAGGTGCAATCTTGATTGTCCCACCCATCAATCTGAATCTGGGCCGCATTGTCTCCATCGCAGACAAGAACATACTATGATTTGTATATATCTCAGATAGGCCGGGGGGCAATCTCTTGCATCATTACTCACTCTAAGACGGCAGGTCAGTCGAGAGTGCTCAGCCCATCGCTTCCGGCTCGGGCCTGCTCCCTTACAGCAGCCTTCTTCACATGGTTGCTGTGTCGCTCGCGCTCCGCGATCGTGTGCCTGATCAGACCGAGCCGCCAATCAGGATGCTTGTCCGATACTTCGCGAAGCATTTCCTCAGACGAGCTGCCAGACGGAGATTCCGTCTCTGGAGCTCTCCTGCCGAGAAGATGCAGGATGGCTCGTGGAAGTCTCTTGAGCAGGCCGACGAATCGGGTGACAGCCCTGTCGATGATGTCCGTGGACACCCAGAACAGCAGAACGGCAGCTACGCCGATTAGGTGCATCTTAGTTGCGAACGACAGGTCATCTGTGACCTGCGTCGTAACTGCAACGGGGTCGAAGTATACTCGATGACTTTCGTCGAAGTACACCGAAGTTCTAGAATCACAGGCGACCGAGACGATATTCGCAGCGAGTATTCCGTTGTCTAACCGCGTGACCATCCCATTGATCAACGTGCTCGGGTCGGACAACAGTATGATCGTCCCCGCTCCGACATTCTCCCTCGCCATAACGGGGAAGGGGCCCCTGGGCTCGCCGACGTCTCTGACGGAGTCACCATCAGAGTCGAGCCAGCTCGCGATGCTCGATTCGGCAAGCACGGATGTGTTCGGGTCGTTCACCGCAATCGATGATGGATGGTTCAACAGAATCCTCGAAAGATCGGCTGTCAGAGGATCGTCGATGAAATTGAAGCAGACCGAGAACTCGGGCCTTCTGTCGAATGACAGGTCCATGAGAAGACTCCCCGAGAACCGTGAGCTCGCGCCGATCGCTTCGAGCAAGCCGTTGCCTGTGCCGAAGTCGTCAGCGAGCACTACGATTCCTCCTCCCGTCAGAAAGTTCCGCACTACCACACCATCCGATGCTGAGAATGTCTTTGACGGGCCCAGTATCAGCAGTGTGTCTGTTGTCGACTTCAGGTCGAGCTCCTGTAGGTTCATGTGCACAATGGTCATGTCGGTGCCCGACGCTTGCGTCGCGAGCGTCGGTGCAAAACTACCTGATTCGTATGCTGAGATGGCGAGGTTGCTCGTTCCGTTCCATCCCGCGTTGTATATCGAGAAGTCGGTGGTGGTGGACAGCACGGGTGACACCATAGTGACCAGGAACAACCCCACGGTTGCCATCATCAGTGCGAGAGCGATGTATCCCCGACGCAGCTTACGTCGCATACCCTCTTCCTCCCAGCACCGTCGATCTCAGCTGCTCCACGACGCCGCCCATAGCATTCATCTCCGACTCAGTCATAGGAATTCCTGAATAACGCGCCATCTCGAACAGGTTAGTCGCCTTGTTCACGAGGTTGACAGGATAGCCAAATGCCACCAACATCCCCGCGATCTCGCGATGAGTCATCGACGCGCCTATCTGCAACCTTCGATTTCTGACGAGGGACCTGAGCAGATAGTTGTAGCTCCAGACGACTCTTTCGTTCGGCGCCTCTGGCGGCTCGACAAGATCAAACGGATCTGCGCCGCTCCCTGGCCTTGCATTGGATCCTCCGAAGGCTGAATCATCCGAATCCAGATAATGCCCCACCGAGGCAAGCCGCGCCCTGCGGGCCAGCGCCTCCCGTCTCTTACGGACGGTCTTCACCGCAACGACTATTGTGCCAATGATCACAAGCCACCCGAAGTATGCATAATCTCCGAAGAAGAAGTTGTATGCCACCTCCGGAGGAGCCCCCAGATTGCCCCAGCCGGGGATGATCGGCCAGAAGGGATACTTCGCGGTACGCTCAGTTGTGTATATCCGGAATTCGACCTCATCCTCAGAGTGCCTCCACATCGCATCTTCGGGGGAGAACTCGGCCTTGAGGACGTGATCACCGACGGCGATCGACTCTGTCGGGATCGCGAATGCGAATACACCATTCTCGTCAGTGGTAGTGTTCTGTACGGGGAATCCGTCGATTAGGAGGGCGATCTGCATGCCGTCAATCGACTCAAGCGTTTCGGCATTTAGGACGCCTTCCCCAACGATATGGTAACCATGGTACACATTATCAGAAAACAGGGTCAGCTCGATAGATGTGGGAATATCGATTGTTACCGTGACCGTCGAAGAGCTGCATGGAGCGTAGGGGATTCCACCACCGTATTCGGCATCGAGGGTATGCGTGCCGATGCCCAGGTCAACAGCGAGATAGGAAGTAGCGTACCGGCCCTGGAGGTCGAGGCTGACATCTCCCACAATATCGTCTATCGCAAGGGACACCTCGACATCAGGAACGGGGTCGCCTCTAACGTCATGAAGCGTGACCTCTAATTCGAGAGTCTCCTCGTGGGAAAGCAGCTGAGCGTTGACACCAATCACGATCGATGTAGGTATCAAATAGACCGAGATGAACACAGAGTCCGATGTGAGATTTCCGCCGGACCATGAGGAGTACGCAGAAAGTTCGTGCACGCCGAGCCAAGCGGGATCGAGAGGTATTTCATATCCAAACTCGAACTCTCCGAGGTTCGAGGTGGCCGCTGTCAGCAGCGCCGATCCGTTCGTGAGGACGGTGATTTCCTGCCCGGATTGAAAACTGCCGTCGTAGTAGAGGTATCCGCCGCCTGTCAGCGGGTCTCCGAGGTGCAAATCGACATCCAGAACCCACAAGGTCAGGAAGGGGGTGATAGCTATCCCTGGGTCGCCTTCGCCGCCATCTCCACCTTCAATCAGGTCGACCAGCTCCACCTCAACATTGTAGAGCAGGTCTCTCAGACTGTCGATCAGCTCGACGAGGTTGCTCTCGGAGAAGGGGTATTCTCCGTCAACAAACAGTAAGGATATCTCCTCTGCTAGGACGATCATGGAGTCGATGCTTGCATTCATTCTGCCGATCAGCAAGGATGCCTCGTTGAACGCATTCATCGCGAGAAGTGTCTCGTTATCTGTGAGGGACGTCCGACCTGACAGGGAACGCAAGACCAGCCGTGCGTCGAGAAGAGATTCCTCCAGGTCTATGAAAACCGCCTCACTGTCCGCGAGTTCGGCGAACGCAGGTATCAAGGAATTGAGATCGTCATAACTCTCTGCGATACCTGCTAGGTCTCCCAGGACGCTCTCCGCAGGACCTAGCAAGGCGTTTACGGCGGATAGATTCTCAACGCCACCGGAAACATCCTCTTGATCAAGGGCTGTGAACGATGACTCGAAATACATTATCGATGTGTTCAAAAGAGAGAGTACGACGCCCAGGTCGGGGTTGACATACTCGTAGTTCTCATGGGGTATCTCAGCTTCGACCGTCGCTGACATCATCGGCACGGCAATCGAGATGATGCAGGCGGTAACAATCAGCCTTGCCAAATGTTCACGCATTCGCCTCGGGGGGAGACTCATTGCGAAAACGAGTAACGACCTTCATCATATATCTAGCGTATCGAACGGACGAATGAATGACCTCGGGAGCGTCAGAGTTGACCCAAGAAGTCTTCCCGAGAAGAGGGTTGATGCCCACCCCCCGTGAGGCAAGTTCTGCAATTGACGATTCGAGCACGAATCAGACCATCTCGACCAAACACATTTCGGGCGATAGCATAGCCGAGAAAGAGGATGAATCTACGCACATCCATCCGAAGGAAGCAGTGGAGATAGTTACCTATCCATTTTCACTCTTACATACATAATAGGTAATGTATTCGGCAGATAATAGGTAAAATATATTAACGGCAGAGACTATGCGGGGAGCGATTTGCCTTGAGCGACAGAACGGTGCTTTCAAGAGCAACCTCGAGAAGCGAATCGCTTAGAGCAACCATCCCGAGAGGGATTGTCAAGCATTTTAGATTGACCGAGGGCGATCTGCTCGAGTGGAACTTGGAGATAAGGGGTTCAAAACTCACGATAGAAGTCTCGCCCATCAGGAAGAACTCGAGAATTGCCAACAACGGGTCAAATCAAATGAGGCAGAGGACTCTTGCGAACAACTCGGGTTCTGGGAACAATGCCGTTGATCCACCTGAGAGAAGGCGATGGGGGCTCCGCCAAGGATGAGTTCTCAGTCTTCGCCAAGGGACGGAATGATTATTCTCGATTCGAAAATGCCACGAAGTCCGCTCGCTGCTTGACAGTCTCCAATGCATTTGTTTGTTCATCGCGGCATTCCCGTCAATCGACGAAACATAACAATTATCGCGCTTTCAGAGTGTAAAGGTCCTACATAGTCAGT
>JAEHCN010000097.1 GCA_020696395.1 Thermoplasmata archaeon
CGCTAACTCGGGTCAGGCATATCTCGGCACAGTAGATTCATATGAATCGAGCCTCGAAGATCCTGTTCGTGGAACCACCGCGGAATTTCTGGTTTGTGATGGGAGAGTACTTGCCGCCTCCAACTGGATTGCTGGTCCTTGCAGCTTATCTGAGAAGAGAGATTCCAGAAGTCGAGGTCGAGGTTGTGGATTGCCAGGCGGAAAGGAGAGACTGGGAAGGTCTTCGCAAGGCAATCGAATCCACGGAGCCGTCCGTCGTCGCGACATCTGGATTCACCGCGAACGCATACACCTGCGCTCGGACAGCCGAGATTGCCAAAGCCGTGGACAGTGATATCACAACGGTCGTCGGTGGATCGCACTTCAGTTTCATTCCCGAGGAGTCGCTGGCGCAGTTCCCGGAGATAGACTACATAGTCAGGGGAGAAGGGGAGGTCACTCTCGTTGATCTGGTGAACGCCCTTAGGAACGATGGCGGGATTGGCAATGTGAAAGGCATCTCATACAGGGCAAATGGCCGGATTGTACATAACCCAGACCGCCCCCTGATTCCAGATCTCGATAGTCTGCCTTTTCCGGCATACGACCTCGTGGAGGACAACATCAAACGATATCACTTCTCTATGATGGCCGGCCGCAATACCAGATACATGATTATGGAGGGGGCAAGGGGTTGCTCCCACAGGTGTTCGTTCTGCACACAATGGAGGCATTGGCAGGGCGTCTGCAGGAAGAAGTCACCCAAGAGAATCGCAGATGAGATCGAGTATCTCAACGAGACGTACGGAGGCGTATTCCTCTGGCTCACGGATGACAACTTCGAGTATAGCACAAGAGCGAAGGACCTGTGGAAGGAGCTCAGGCATCGCAGATGCAAGGAATCTCTGATGCTCTTCTTCCAGGCGCGGACGGATGATGTGGCTGCGAACGCGGACCTGGTGGGCAAGCTGAGGGAAGTTGGCAACTACTGGGTTATGCTCGGAGTCGAGAGCAACTCCGAGGACAAGTTGAAGGAATTTCGCAAGGACATCACCCCATCCGATGCGTACAACGCCGTGAAAGTGCTCAACGACAATGACATATTCTCGCACACAATGTTCGTGACGGGCACTCGAAAGGACACTCAGGAGTCAATAGAATCGCTGAGAGGGTTCTCGCTCGATCTGAGTGCGGATTTCACAATCTACACGGTCCTCACCCCTTTTCCGGGTACCCCCTATCATGAGACCGCAAAGAACAACGGGTGGATTGAGGATTTCAACTACTCCAATTACGATATGGCCCATGCGATAATGCCGACTGAAACCCTATCCAAAGACGAGGTTCAGCGCGAATTGTACTACTGCTACAAGGCATTCTACGGATCGTATCGAAAGAATATATCTGGAATCTTCTCGAAGAAGAAGCTGAAGAGGACGCTGTACAGACACATGGCTTCTCAGCATGTTCTTAAGAAGCTGAGGGATTTGATTTGACGCCAACCGCCAAAGTCATCTACTTCCTTTTCCTCTCAGCAACAGCGGCGGGGCTGCTATTGGCTGTTGCCTACGTCGGATACGCTCCTCAAGAGCCTATCGACGAATCGGACAAGCTTCTTGTCGGCGGCATATTCATCGCAGGCTGCATCCTCTGCATTTCTATGACGATCTCCCCAAATTGGCCTCGTGAATACGTGAGACATCGAACCCGCCAGATGACGGAAGGAGAGAGGAAGACCTCAGTTAGAGGATATGTCGCTCATCATCCGGACTGTGACAGTTTTCGCGATCACAGAATTCCCTGGCGTGATTTCGAATTCTGTTCCGGATGTCTTGGCCTTATGATCGGTTCTGCAGCGTCCATTGCATTGATGGTCGTATACCTCTTCATGACACCCGGCAGCTTCAGAGATGCGTCACACATCGCTATTGCCGTCGGGTTCTGTGCTCTATCCATTGTATTCTTAGTGAGCCTATTGCGAAGGCGAGGCGCCCTTCTCAATGTCTTTGCGAACGTATTGATGGTTCCTGGCCTGTTTCTCCTCACCGTCGGCATGTTTGAGATTACTGGCAATCTGTACGCAGGTCTCCTGCCAGTCCTGCTTTCATTCCTTTGGGTGGACGCGAGGATCCAAATCTCGCAATGGCATCATTCAATGACGTGTTGCGTGTGTCCCAGTGAATGCAAGATGTACTAATCTCAACTCTTGGACTTCTTGACAATTATCGATATCCCCGTCACAATGAGAGCGGCGGCAATCACAATTCCGAAGATCAGTCCGACGTCGAGGTCTTCAAGCCATTGCGGGAGGTCAATACTGCTCTCCTTGAGCGCCCATATGGCTATTGAAACTCCGATTAAGGTGACGATGATTCCCCAGAAGACCGATGCTCCCTTGGGACCCCCTGCGCACTCGTTCTCACACTGCTTGTCCCAGTCCTTTCCGGTGACCGCTTTCTTAGCGTGGAGTGGCCCGCCACACGCGTTGCAGAATGTCGCGTCGTCCGGGTTCTGATGCCCGCATTTCTGACAATAAGCCATGAAATACCTATTCTCCGCCACTGTTGACGTATATGTGCGAATAAGTAACTTTCGTTCTGGCCGGCCAGCATAATCTTCATGTCGGTTAGGCTGATTCAGCGGCTAGCCCTGATCGCGACGTGTCTTCTTCGTTCTATACTGGTAAAGAAATCCCTTCTCGGAGGCTTCCTGCCAGACTTGAAGATTATAGCTCCCATGTCTAATTGGGGGTAAATTCCAGGTTAATATCCGGGACCGAACCGCCCATGTTGCGGAGTCCCCATCCGCAGAGAGGTGCGGAGCCGCTTGTGTCCTTGGCCGCGTATCATGACTTTCTCATGTGGCAGGCCACAAGGTGACCTCTGCCAATGTCTATCATTTCAGGCTCGACTCTCTTGCATATCTCGCCGGCTATGGTGCCCCTCGGATGGAATCGACTACGTCGGTCCTCCCTTGAACAGGTAACAGGCGACTCGATGTCCTCCGCCGACGTCGAACAACGCAGGTTCCTCGGCTCTGATGAACTTCGTCGCCACGACTTTCTGAGGCTCCTTCACCGTCTTGACTGTTATCCTGGACACCTTCTGCGCGATCTCCTCGCCCTTCTCGTCGTCAGCATTCAGGAATCCGTTCAGCATGTCCGACAGCCTGGTCCAGTTGTCTTCGGATCCCATGACCCTTACTCTCACATTCCTTCCTTTGATCGCGACTGGAAGGGTGAGCTTTGCCAAGTCCCCCGAGCTCTCGGCTGCGAGACGTTTCTCGATGTGGGCAGCGACGTCCTCCGCCGTCTTGGCCGCCGGCTCTTTGGAGGCGGTGCACGACAAAGTGACAGTCATGTCAGACGAGCTGGGTGAGATGCTCTTCACGCCCTTGAATTCAGGTCGGTTCCTGCGTCGGTGGTGCCTGACGTAATCCTTCAGGAACGCCTCTGCCAGCTTGAGGTTCTTGGCATCGTCGCCAACGGAGACGATCAGGCGGTTCTTCTCCAGACGCATGTTGGCGATGATGCCGTGCATCGGGTGGTCCGGCTCCCTGTATTGGACATTGGACTCGAGTAATTCGAACAGCTCGCCAGCAAGCTTCTCAGCTGATATGGAAGCCCGCATGGAGCGGATCTCTATGACTCTGTCCGCCAGGACGGTGTCAACCGCCTCCACCGCGTCCAGTATGGGATGGTCCTTCCTGGATTTCGCTACAAGGTCGTTGATGAATCCGGTGACCGCGCCCGGGTCAGCACTGTCTTTCAGGTCCATGCGGAGGACGAGTCCGTCGGGATGCAGGCTCGCGATCGCCTTGCCGAGGACCGTGTTCTCCGCCAAGTAACCCTTCTCCTCCAGCCACTCGAAGAAGTCCATCGCCTCCCATCCGCACTCCCTGAACGCCTTTGGGCACCTCGGATGGAATCGGCATCCTTTCGGCGGGTCGATGGGGCTCGGAACCTCACCTTCGATTCCCTTCCTTTCCTTCCTCATCTTGGGGTCTGGAATCGGAATGGAGGCTATCAGAGCCTGCGTGTAAGGATGCCTAGCATTGTTGAGGAACTCCATCGCTGGCGCCAGCTCGACGACTTTGCCCAGGTACATCACGGCGATTCGGTTGCTCATGTGTGCGACAACCGAAAGGTCGTGAGAGATGAACAGGTATGTGAGGTCGAGCGTTCCCTGGAGCCGCTTCAGCAGGTTGAGGGCCTGCGCCTGAACAGACACGTCGAGAGCAGACGTCGGCTCGTCGAGCACCACGAAGTCGGGGTCTAGCGCAAGAACTCTGGCCAGAGCGATACGCTGCTTCTGACCGCCGCTGAACTCGTGAGGCAGCCTGGAGAGGTGGTCATGGGACAACCCGACCTGCTCGATCAGCTGGTGAATGCGCTCCTTCTCGGCGAACCTGAAGTCCTTCGAAGCGCCTGAAGGAGGGCCGTGTATCCTGAATCCCTCTCCGATTATCTTCTCGACCGTCATCCTCGGGTCGAGACTAGAGTAGGGATCCTGGAACACGATCTGGAGTCTCTTCCTCATGCTCCTCAGCTGTGAGGACGAAATCCCGGTGATGTCCTTCCCCTCGAAGATGATTTTGCCGCCCGTAGGCTCGACGAGGCGGAGTACCGTGCGACCGAAAGTCGTCTTGCCGCAGCCGGACTCACCAACGAGGCCCAGTGTCTCCCCTCTTCCGATGGACAATGAGACGCCATCCACGGCGTGGACATGTCCCACAGTCCTGCCGACCACTCCCTTCTTCAAGGGGAAGAGCTTCTCGAGGTCAACGACCTCCAGGAGGACCTCCGGCTCAGGAGCCATCCGGTTCGCCACCTCCCTCAGGGTACAGATGACAGGCAACCATGTGTCCGGGCCTGACCTCGACCAGCGAAGGCCTGACGCGCCTGCACACGTCGGTTGCGTAGTCGCATCGGTCGACGAAGGAGCAGCCAGGGAACGGCTGCATGAGGTTCG
>JAEHCN010000098.1 GCA_020696395.1 Thermoplasmata archaeon
GTCGAAAAGGGCCGCACTGGCTTCCGCCCACCTGCTGTTGCCCCATTTGTCGATGAACCTGAACGCAAACACGACGGGAGCCTCCTCTCCCTTCAGCCTTGCAGCATAAAGGACACCCGCCAGTTCAAGATCGTCGGGGTGAACGAAGTCTAGAACCCCCTTTGAAGCGAAGTCTTCCACGGTATAACCCGACAAGTCTTCAGCTCTGCTATTCGCAAAGACTATCCTGTCGTCCTGAACCACCAGGATAACCTCATGCGCGTTTTCCACCACCAGTCTGTATCTCTCCTCCGATACTCTCAGCTCGTCTTCAGCCACCTTCCGGTCAGTGACATCGCTGGCGAAGGCCAGGATAGCCTGTTTGCCTCGCCACTCGGTCAGGGCCGAGTTGCTTTGCACCCACCTGGTCTTGCCCGATTTGTCGACGAATCGGAATGCGTACGAAAACTGTCCATCAGTCTCTACGGGCCTTCTCGTGAAGAGGTCAGCCACCAACCCAAGCTCGTCAGGATGCATGAATTCCAGAAAGCTCTTTGAAGCAAGCTCCTCGACCGTGTATCCTGACACTTCCTCGGCTTTGGCGTTGGCAAAGACTATCCTATCGCCGTCAATTACCAGGATGGCTTCATTGGCATTCTCTACCACCGTACGGTATCTCTCCTCAGAGGCTTTGAGCTCGTCTTCGGCCTTCTTGCTCTCCGTAATATCGTTGAGGAACGCAATCATAACCCGTCCCTCCCCATTCCACTGGGTAGGCGCCACGTTGAGCTCCACCCAGCGCACCTGCCCCCATCTGTCAGTCAATCTTATCTCGTAGGAAGAGGGCACTTCTTCGCCACGCATCCTCCTCACATACCTGTCAGCCACCTTGTCCTGATCGCCAGGATGAATGAAGTCCAGCATCGACCTGGAGACAAGTTCGTCGGCCGGATAGCCTGTCAGGTCCTCGACTTGGGTATTGGCAAAGATGATCTCACCATCCCGAATCACCACAACGGCCTCATGAGTGTTTTCCACCACCAGCCGGTATCTCTCTTCGCTGAGCCTAAGCTCCTCTATCATCTTCCTTCGATCGGTGATATCCAGGAATGTGGTCACTGCCGCCTGCGTCTCTCCCGACGCGATATCACGGATTGGCTCCGAATTGACCAGAATCCATCGCTGCTCATCCTGGGCGGGATTATGGACGCCCATGACGACATTTCTGACGGCCTGGCCCGTTCCCAGGGTGACCATGCTGGGATGGTCCTCGCCAATGAAGTCTGAACCGTCCTCGTGAATGGAGCGCCATCTGGGGTCCGCCGACGTGCGGCCAGTTATCTCATCCGTCGTCAGGCCAAGGATCCCACGGGCCATAGCGTTGGCCTCGGTAATGACGCCATCCCTGTCCTGCACTACGACACCCCCGGCTATGGACTCATACAGGCTGCGGTAACGCTCCACACTGGCGCGCAACTCATCCTCCGCCCGTCTGCGGCGGATGATTGCCCACATCCTGTACGTCAGAACACTGAGCGCGTTGGCGTCCGACTCGTCGTATTCCTCCTCCTTGTTCGCCACAGCGACCACACCCGCGATTCGGTCGCCATCGAACACAGGAACACTCATGAATCGCCTGATCGCCACATGACCTGGAGGGTACCCCTTCTTGGCAGAGTCCGCAGCCTCATAGTCGTTGACAAGCACCGGCCGTCTCTGTCTCACGCATTCTGCCCATATACCGGCCTCCGCAATCGGGTAGTGTATCGGCTTGTCCTCCGTGCGGCACTGCTCCATCGTTTCTCTCGACCAGTCATGAATTGTCATCACCGATTCCGCCTCGTCCATCAAGCTGATGAATGCGAACTCGCTCTGCGTCGACTTCAGCGAACCATCGAGAGTAGCATCCAGGATCTCCTTCTCAGAGAAATCCATCATTCTCTGCAGACGCAGCAGCACCCCGCTTCTTTGGTTCTCGAGTCTCAAAGCCCGCTCCGACCGCAACCGACGGATCATTCCCCACATCCTGTCTGCAACGGTCCTGAGGCCCTCAGCGGCTGGCTCATCGTATGGTGATTCTCCATTCGCTACGGCCACCACAGCCCTGATCCGCTCGCCTTCGAAGACCGGAACACCCATGAACCGCGTTACTCTCACATGTCCCGGGTACACTTTCCCTCTCGGGTCCGGGGTTGTAAAGTCGTTCACTATCACGGGCCTTCTCTGTCTGACGCACTCTGTCCATATCCCCGCCCCTGCTACAGGATATTCCGCTGGAATTTCTTCCATAGCCCCCTGCGCCATCGCGTCTCGCGACCAGGCACTGATGCTCATCACGGACTCCGTGTCATCGAGTAGGCCTACGAATGCGTACTCGCTGAGGGTCGCCTTGAGGGAACTTTCAAGGACAAAATCGACTATCTCTTTCTCAGACGCATCCATCATCCGCTGCAAACCCAGCAGCACCTCGCGTCTCTCGTTCTCGAGAATCGACGCCTGCTCTGCCCGCTTGCGCTCGCTGATGTCGTTGAGAAAGACGAGAACTGCCGGCTCGCCCTGCCAGTCGAATACGGCCGTATTCATCTCCACCCACTTCGTGTCGCCCCATCTGTCAATGTACCTGAATACATGATTGGAAGGGACGTCTTCTCCCCTCAGTCTTCTCGCCTGCCTATCGGCCATCATCTCCCGATCGTCAGGGTGGATGAAGTCCAGCATTGAGCGTGACATCACTTCTTCGGCTGAATAGCCCGACATCTCCTCAGCTCTTCTGTTGATGAAGACCACCCTGGCATCCTGGCTTCGAATCACCATTACGGCCTCATGGGTATTCTCCACCAATAGGCGGTACTTCTCCTCTGAAGTTCTGATCTCCTGCTCTGCCCGCTTGCGCTCGGTAATGTCTTCGACGATGCCTTCCACGCCGATAATGGCACCATTACTGTTTCTCTTCGGACGAGGTCTCACCAGGATTGTCCGGCGCTGCCCGTCCGGGCGCGTGAAAGACAACTCGACAGAGCTTCTGAATTCACGTCCGGACAGCAGGTTTTCTATGTTCTCCCAGCCGGCAGCCAAATCCTCACGGTCCCAGTCCAAGAACTGCATCCAGTCACTACGCACCCCCTCCTCGACCGACAACCCAAACACTTTCTCTGCCCCGGAGCTCACGTAGTCGACTTTTCCGTCCGCGGCATAGCTGTAGACAACGGAAGACTCCGGCAGGTCCTCAATCAGCCGCCGGTAGCGCTCCTCGCTTCTGCGCAGCTCATCCTCTGACTTCTTGCGGTCATTGATGTCGGTAAGCATGGCTATGGAGCCGCTGAAACGGCCTTCAGCGTCGGTGATGGCAGCGGCGGATGTCACCACCCAGCATTCGCTGCCATCCTTGCGTCGGAACCTCTGTTCATATTGGCCCGGCTCACCCCGGCGTCGCGATGCCAATCGGCGCTCTACCTCCGGCAGGTCATCCTCATACATCAGGACAGCCCTGGCGTTCTTCCCTGTCAGCTCCTCAACGCTGTAGCCCAGCATGTCCCCCATCTTCTGGTTGGCGAAAGTTATTCGCAGGTCCGCATCGAAAGCGCCGATGCCTTCGTTGGCTGTCTCCACAATGCGCCTGTAGTTCTCCTCCGAAGCCCTCAGCCGTTCGTCGGCCTGCCTGCGCTCGGTGATATCGCTCAGAAAGTAAAGTAGAGCCGGTCTGCCCGCCCACTCAAGGTTGGTCGCACTGACCTCCAGCCACCTGCGACGGCCCCACTTGTCCGCGAAAGAGAACGTATAGCCGGGTGGCACCCCCTCCCCTCGTGTCCTCTTCTCATACGTGGCCGTAACCATCTCCACATCTTCAGGTTGAACGAAATCAGAGATGGGTTGCCCGAGAATCTCTTCCGCTCGATAGCCCGAGACCTCTTCGGTCTTGGCGTTGGCAAACACTATCCGGCCGTCCTGGATCACCGTGATGGCTTCGTGGGCATTGTCCACCAGCAGCCGGTACTTCTCCTCCGAAGCCCCCAGCGCATCCAGCACACGCTTCTGCTCGGTGATGTCCCGCGCAATGCACAGGATCCCTTCCGGGACGGGATCAACGCTGACGTCGTACCACCCGGTTCTTCCATCCGGGAAGGTGAATTCTCCACTGACCGTCTCCGAAACGCGCATCTCAATGACGCGCTCGAACGCCTTGAAGAACTCTGTTTCCTCGATTCCTGGGAACAAGTCGGTGATCTTGCTACCCGTCAACGTCTCCTTTGACAACCCGACGATACGCATGTATGCCTCGTTGAACAGGACATACTGCCATTCGCCGTCCAAGACAAAGATGCCATCCGACGTGGACCCCAGCAGGCGCCGATAGAGCTCCTCGCTCCCGCGAACGGCATCATCGGCCCGCTTGGCCTCCGTGATATCCCGGGAATATACAGCTACACCGCTGATGCCACCCTGCGCATCCCGCACCGGGTAAAGTGAGGCACCATACCATCTTCCATCCTGCCCTTCCTCTTCAACGCGCAGAGGCGCTCCTGTCTGCAACACTTTCTCCACCTGGGCTCTTCTGCCCTCGGCAGTATCAGGCCGAAACAGGTCCCAGATATTCGTCCCCAGGACCTCCTCATGCTTCAGACCCATGATCTGGCTCTGCGCCTCGTTCGCCTCCAACACCGTCCCGTCGCGGTCCAGCAGCACGATCAAAGCGCTCGATGCGTTCAAAACGGCCCGCAGGTGTTCCTCCCTTTCGCGCAGCGCCTCTCTGGTCTTCGCATGAACCGACGTTTCGATGATCTCCCACTCTCCTTCATTCCTGATCAGAGCGGCCCCGTGATTCCGCATGACATCGAAGACTGCATCGGTGCTGCAGCTTTCCAGAGAATAGGTGCAAAGGGCGATCATCCTCTGTCTGCCGACGACACTGTTTACGCTTGCTTCGTAGTCCGTGAACTTCTTCCAGTCT
>JAEHCN010000099.1 GCA_020696395.1 Thermoplasmata archaeon
ACCTGGCATACATCAGGGAGACAAGACCGGAGAAGTTGGAATCTGTGAGGATCACGTTCAGATCAGTCCTGTCGGTTTCTCGCGACAAAGCGTTCCTGCTCCTCTGTGCCCTGAGCGCCATGTTCTGGTTCTTCTTCGCACAGTGGATATCCGTGCTTCCGGTCTATGCGACCGAATCACTCGGCATAAGTCCATCCGAGTGGGCGCTTACGTTCGCTCTGAGCGCGGTAATGATCGTCTCCCTGCAGCTCTGGGTGACATCGCATGTGGTCAGGTTCCGTCGTTCGCTGGTGCTTGCCCTGGGACAGATAATTGCGGCGCTCGGCTTCGCGCTAATATTCCTGGCTACGGACATCTACACATTAGCAGGATGTATCGTCGTTATCACCATCGGCGAGATCTTCTATATGTCCATACTCTCAGCGGTGATAGCTGACATGGCCCCAGAGGTGAAGAGAGGCCTGTACATGGGCTTCTCCGGGCTCGTCCAGCAGCTCGGCAGTGGCCTGGGCTTCCTGTTCGGGATGACTCTGTATGGCATGCTAGTGGACACGACGGTGATATGGCTGATATTCGGCGCGATCGGTGCGGCCCCAGTCGTGGGCTACTTCTTGTTCGCAAGGATGGCCGGCCCTTCCATCGACAGGCCGGGCTCTAAGTCTGAAACATCAGTCGAGAGCACGCTCTGATCCGAGAATGAATGAAAACGAGAATATGGGGTTTGGGCAGCCCGCCGCCGTTGGGCCCGGGCTGCAGGCCTCTGCACGATGCTGCTCTAGAAGCGCTTCCTCATGCCGCCGTCATATCCGCCTGAGTCGCGATCCCTGGGTCTTCCACCGCCGCGGTCTCGCCTCGGGGGCTGCTCGTACTCCTTGTCGCTCATGTTGAGTTCGGTCGAGACAGTCTCGACGCCTTCGCCCTTGTCGAGTGTGCCGTACTTGCCGACGTTCATGCGCATGTGCCCCCTTACCAGGGAGACATAGCCGTTCTTGATCTGAAGAACGTCGTCCTTGTTCACGGTGCCGATCTGGTCGTCCCAGAGGGACAGAATGATCGCTGCGCTCTCATCGGCTATTGTGGCCTCCGCCACCTTTCTCGAACCCCCGAACCTGCCGGGGATCTCCTTCGGCTCGCTTACTTCGAGGCACTTGGCCAAGACGTCCACCCTCTTCGAACTCGGGGTGAGCTTGTCTATCTTGGTCTCTACGCTCTGCTCTTCTGTGCCGCTGTCTGCTGTTTTGTCTTCCATGCTAACTCTTCCTTTTGCTGTGGGACACCGTCGAAGCCATGCTTCACGCGAAAAATCAAACCGTCGCTAAGAGAATCAACATCCGCTTGGTCGAAGTTCAGCTTTTCATCGCTCGGCTAGGCATACAACCCGTGTCCAGCAGGGAGTTGGCGGAGGTCGTATATATAATGTCGCCCGAGATGCACCTTGTACGAACGAACGGCCGGGCCGTCAGAATGTCGACATCCGACCACTCGACAGGGGCCGACCCGGGCAATCGGCGGATTGTCGTTGGAAAGGGATAAATACGGTACATGCGTACGCCGTGTCCGTCCTTGGGAGCAAGACACTAGTGAGCAACGACACAGGCGTTTGTTTCGATTGCTGCTCCTTGACGGAGCGACTTTCTCATGGTGTTTGCTCTAGGCTCTGGGAAGGGAGCTCAGGCGGACACTCGTCCTGAGGTGGGGGCATATGACATCATCAGACGTAGGCCGGCCTATTCATGGCAAAGGCCTCCCCTCCACCCAGGAAACGTTCGATGCCAAGGACGAGAGCATCCGGGACCGTGTGTCAAGACGCATCGTCGGGCGGGCCGTCCCCAACCTCCGCGTGATCGCCGCTCCCGGTGAGAAGCTGCTGTATTCCAGGGATCAGTCCGAGATCCCCAGGTTTCTCAAGACGTTCGCTTTCAGGACACAACCGGACGCGGTCGTTCAGCCGTTGTCGGTCGAGGCGCTGTCCGCGGTCCTCAGACACGCCTCGTCGGAGGGCACGACAGTCGTTCCCAGGGGGGCGGGGTCGTCGCCGTTCGGCGGGTCGGTGCCCGTCGCGGGCGGCATCGTGGTCGACATGTCCAGGATGGACGCCATCCTCGAGGTGAACGAGGATGACAAGACCCTCACGGTTCAGGCAGGGGCCCGCTGGGCCGATATCGACAACGAGCTATCCAAGTTCGGGCTTCGCGTGCCGACTTGCCCGTCCAGCAAATTCTCCACAGTGGGCGGATGGATCGCCACGGGCGGCCTTGGCATCAACAGCTACTCGAAAGGCCACCTGAGCGCGAACGTGTCGGCGCTCGAGTTGGTCTCCCCGGACGGAGTGGTCCGACGCTTCTCGCAGGCGGACCCCGAGTTCGCGCAGGTCTTCGGGAGCGAGGGGCAGCTGGGCGTGGTCGCCGCCGCAACCATCGCACTAACGGAGATGCCCAAGGCCGGCAGGCCGCACCTGCTGCTGTTCGACTCGTCGCAGGAGGCGCTTGAGTTCGCCCGCAGGGTCCTTGCGAGCGATGTCGGCCCTGGTCATGTGATATACGAGAGCGAGTCCAAGGTCAAGCTGGTCTCAGGCGCGCTCGGTGGAGAGCACCTTGAGATGCTCGACGCGGTCGTCGTGAGCCTCGAGGACCAAGAGGCCGAGAGGCGGTTCGCTAAGCTGCTGAAACAGCTCAGCGTGTCCGAGCAGAAGGAGTACATCGCCAGATATCTCTGGAACGAGCGGTTCTTCCCGATGAAGGTGAGGACAGAGGGCCCGGGCATGCTCGGGACGGAAGTCCTGATACCCGCGAAGAAGCTGGGCGAAGCCATGGACGGCGCGACCTCCGCGTGCAAGGCGATGGGTATCGACCCCATGTTCGAGGTACACTACCTCCCGGACGGGGACGCGCTGATGCTCTGCTTCTTCCTGGTTGACCAGGGGAACACGTTCGCCTATACCGCCGACGCGTTCAAATCGCTCATCCTCGCACGGCTGCTCATAGACGCCGGCGCTCGTCCATACTCCATCGGCATATGGAATCACCCATTCTCCGATCACATGGACCGGTCCGAGCGCGAGGCGCTCGAACGTCTGAAGGCCAAGCTGGACCCGATGGATATCATGAACACGGGCAAGTACTTCGCCATCTCAGGCCGCTGGGCCGGGCTGGGAGGCAAGATATTCGCCCCTCGCGTCATGGAATCGGTCCTGGAGGTCATCGTCAAACTGTCCCCGCTGTCCTTCTCGTTGCTGGGCAGGCTCTCAGGTCTGCTCAGGGAGCGGTTCGAACCGAAGAGGAGAGACCGCGTCGTCGCGGCCGCCGACGAGTGCGCCATGTGTGGCTCATGCGTGAGCGTCTGCCCCGCCTACCAGCTTACCGGGGACGAGCGGGTCACCGCGAGGGGCAAGCTCCTGACGGCGAAGGCGGTGGCCGAGGGCTTCCCAATCACAAGGGAGCACGCCCACAGGATGTTCCTCTGCATGAGATGCAAGGCGTGCGAGCAGGTCTGTCAATCCAAGCTGGAGCTCATGCCAGCATACGAGGAGCTCGAGAGGGGCCTTGAGACATCCTTCGGAAAGGACGCGAAGGAGATCGAGCGGTTCCTGCGGTTCGCCGAGAGATCCCCAGTGTACGACGCCATGATCGCGAAGGGACTCGTCGCGGGCGCCCCGAGGCGCGAGCGGGGAGGTGAGCTCTGAGATGTACGAGCGCTATCACATCCCGATGAAGACGGTCGAGCCTCGCGCGCAAAGGATACCAAAGTTCACGATATCGCGCGCGGACAACTGCATCAACTGTGGCAGATGCGAGCAGGCGTGCATATTCGGCGTGCACAAACGCTCCGAGGCCGACCTACGCGAGATGGCCGACCCTGTGAACCACCTGTGCAAGAACTGCTTCAGGTGCGTCGCCGAGTGCCCTCAGCGTGCGCTCACGATGTCCAAAGGGGCGGAGTACTGCTCGCTCGGTAGAGGCGTCTGGACTCCTCTCAGGATATCGACCATCTGGGGGGAGGCCGAGACGGGCAAGATACCCGTCTTCGGCGCGGGGTACAGAGGCATGTTCTCCGGGCCTCACTTCGACGGCATGTGGACGGACATGTCCGAGATCGTGAGGCCCACGAGGGACGGCATCCACGGCCGCGAGTTCATTTCGACGAGCGTGGACATCGGAAGGGTCCCGCTCTCGCTGCAGTTCACGCCTTCAGGAGCGCTCAGGACGGCGCTCCCGCCGCTACTGGAGCTCCCCGTCCCGATGGTGCTGGACCTCACGAGGCTCAGGACCCAGTCCGAGTGGATGATTCGGGGCATCGCCTCTGCGGCGAAGCACATGAAGACCTACGTGTTCGCAGACATCGACTCGCTCACCCAGGACATGCTGAGCGGGTACGGCGACTGCATCGTCCCCGTCATTCCGCCCGGAAAGGACGTATCGACCATCGAGTTGCCCAACGGCACGGGGATGGTCGAGCTCACTGTTGAGACCTCGTGGAAGAACGACTCCAAGACGCTCCTCAGCAGATTCCCCGAGAAGGTCGTGTCGTTCAGGGTCAAGGCGCGCAAGGGCATAGAGGACACCGTCCTCGAGATGCTGGATCGCGAGGTCGCGGTCGCGCATATCGACTACGATGACGACGGCGAGGAGCATGGGGCCTCCAAGAGACATGCGAGCGAGTCGCTCCTCGCGATACACTCGAAGCTGGTATCCGTCGGCAGGAGAGACGAGATCACGGTCATGGCCGGAGGCGGCCTCGCCGCGGCCGAACACGTGCCGAAGAGTATCATGTGTGGCGCGGACCTCGTGTCGCTGGACAAGGCGCTGCTGCTGGCTCTCGAGTGCAGAGACTGTGTCGAGTGCGCTGCA
>JAEHCN010000039.1 GCA_020696395.1 Thermoplasmata archaeon
TGACCTCCCTGCCGACGGACACGAAGGAGTCCATGAGTAGCTGGTCGCGGTCCTGCAGGACGCTCAGCTCGGCGATGGGCTTCTTCGTCACCCTCTTCGAGATGAACTCCTCCAGGCTCCAAAGCTGCTTCCAGAGATGCGTCTCCTGCCTTCTGAGCTCCAGCAGCTTCCTCGCCTCGAAGTACTCGCGCGTGGGGATCGCAGAAGAGAGGTTCCTGATCGAATCCTGAATCGAGTCGACCTGGACACCGCTCCTGCTGAGCACGGGCGTAAGCTTCAGGACGTCCTTGATGTAGCTCCGGAGGTGACTGTGCCACTCGAGTCGGTCCTCGAGCAAGTCCCTAGCCATCGTTAGATTTGTCATGCCCTGATCGAACCTCCCCTCCTTGTATGTCTCGATAGAATCCACGACCAGCTCTTCGATATCAAGGTAGAAGACCTCTCCCTTCAGGGCCTGAGACACCAAATTCTTGATCTGACGATAGACCGAGAGAAAATTCAGGCTGCCGTAGTTCTTGCCATCGAGTATCGCAGCGGAGGGGCCAGCGACCTTCGGGTTCTTGCTGAACATGCATTCGATCAACGCCTGCTCGCCCGCCTCGGACGAGGTCAGTCTGGAAAGGCTTGCCCTCACCTGGGTGCGGACCTTGGGGTTGTCATGGTTGTAGTACTTGGCGAGGATCGGCATGACTGCAAGGAGGTTCTTCCTGCCGTGCTCCTCTATCCTGTCGACCATCTTGCGCCTTCGACCGGGCATCACTGAGGACAGGTCAGCAACGAGGTGCCTGTCGATCCTGATGCTTTCCACATCCTTCGACATCTCGATGTCAGCATCGCTAACGTAAACATCCTTGACCACAACGAGCACCTGGAATGTTGGCATGAGGATGCGAATACATAAGCCTTTTCGGGTCGCTTACACCGAGCCAGCACGCGACCGTCACCGGCTCGCGTCGGGCCGTTCTCGAGCCAATTCACCCTCACGCTCATTTGACGCCTCGCTTGCCGCCTTCTCTCCTGAGTTCGCTGACCGTCGGGAATGTCATGGGTCTCGAACCGCTGAACACGATTGGGACGAACCCGCCGAGACCATACGGGGCAATCAGAGGAGACACGACGTCCGAGGAAGGGTTTCCAATGACATCGATCCCGGGTGACACGATGCTCAGGGCCGGAAGCACGATGATTCCTCTCTCCCGGTCGTAAAGGTAGCACGGACTCTTCATACCAGCGCCGACGTCGTCTCTGAGCAGTATTGAAGGATGGATGTGTCCGAGGACGAGGGGGCCATTCTTCGGTGCTTCCTCGTGCCCGTGAATCACTGTGTAGCTGCCCACTTCGTACTCCCTCTTGAAGGGTATGCCCAGCTCGGCCAGGATTGCTGATAGGAAGTTGTCGTGGTTCCCTCTCACCACGACGATTTCGACGAGGTCAGCGATTGCGCGCACGAAACTCGTGACCTCGTTCCACTCCTGGGTCAGGTTATGGGAGAAGTTGTGTTTCAGATCGCCCGCGACGACCAGTTCGTCGGGGCCCACCGCTTCGATCACGGACGTCAGGTAAGCCTCGATCTTCTTCGCTTGGACGCGCGGAAGGCTCAACCCTTCGTACTCAAGGGCCGCCTCGCAGCCCAGGTGAAGGTCCGCGACCACGACTGTCCGTGGTTGGCGCAGCACGATCGCGCCCCCAGGCAGTAGCTCTACATCCGCATCGAGTCTGTATCCTCTCATCGCCGCAGAGAATGAACGAAGAAGGGCGTTAACTAACCTTCTGAGTACTTTCCCCTACCTCCCAACGCCGTTAAAGCCCCAAAATCCGATAACAACCCTGGATGCTTGAACACTCCTTCATCTTCCTCGACAGGGTCGGGACTGCGCGCGAGCTTTCCTTCTGGAGAGATGGAATCCTCTCGTGGGGAGAGTTTGTCGACCGCGGACGCATCCGTGGAATGTCCGACAAGGCGAAGGCGTCTGCGGATGAAGCCCTCACGATTGCCGCAGCTAGACTTCGAGAAGGGGATGCACGATACTTCGCGGCGCTGCTGAGGAGCAAGGACCAATGGAGGTGCTTCGAGGAGTTCAGGGGCGGTGCCGTGTATCTCGATATCGAAACCACGGGCACGTCCAAGAGAGCGCCGATAACCGTCGTGGGAGTCTATGACGGCAGACGGATGCACACTCTCGTCAGAGGGCACAACCTGGTGCCAGAATTGTTGAGCGCTCTGCTTGAGCCTGCCATGATGCTCGTCACGTTCAACGGCGCGGCCTTCGATGTCCCGATGCTGGAGTCGCAGTTCCCTGGCGCAGTCCCCGAGATACCTCATCTGGACCTCAAGCATCTGCTCCGCAGGCTCGGACACACAGGGGGGTTGAAGGCGATAGAGCGCGACATGGGTGTCGAGAGGGACCTGCGCATCCAATACCTGACGGGACAGGATGCCGTCTACCTGTGGCGCCTGTGGCAGAAGAAAGGCGCGTGGAACGCACTCGAAACCCTCAAGGAATACAACGCGGAGGACTGTCGCAACCTCGAAACTATCGCCGATATCGCATGTGACCGGATGAAGAGGAAGCTCATGGGAGGAGCCAGCACCTCTGCGAAAGTATGAATAAGGCGCTTCATGTACAGGTCGATTGGATGGACACGCTTCTCGCAATACTGTTGGGCGCCGTCGGATTCGCGCTATTCATATTCCTCGTGAGCAGGTCCGTGAAGTTCATCGCATTCGCTACCGTTGCGATACTGGCGGTTACAGCCGTCGTCATCTTCGGAGGGGTGAGACTGTGAAGGAGGCGATATCGAAGCTGGTGTCGACGGTTCCGGATGGCCTATGGCGAGATGCTGAAACGGCCGCAGCCGCTGTGCGCCGATCTCCGAACGTCGTTGTTGCGACACATATCGACGCCGATGGCATAGCCGCGGCCTCGATTGCGAAGCTTGTCCTTGAGAGGATGGGCATCTCACACGACGTGAGGTTCTTCAAGAAGCTGGATGACGCGGCGATCTCTTCGCTGAGGAGCGATGGCTCCGCCCTTGTATGGTTCACGGACCTCGGCAGCGGGTCGGCTTCGAAGCTCGGGGGGCTCACGGCGGTGATAAGCGACCATCACGTCCCGGATACCGGAGGCCGCGATGCTGGAAAGAGGGCGCAAGCCCTCTTGTCCGATTTCTCAGCCCCCTGCCAGGTGAACCCGCATCTGTACGGCATCTCGGGCGCCTCTGACCTGAGCGGAGCGGGCGCGACATTCCTCGTGGCGATCGCTGCGAACGAGCAGAACGCAGACCTCGCAGCCCTCGCGATCCTCGGAGGTGTCGGCGACCTGCAGGACCAGAAGACCAGGAGATTGGAGAGCATCAACAGGGACATACTAACCCTCGCCGTCGCCAGCGGATTCGTCGAGGCTGAGGAGGACATCCGGTATTTCGGTCGCGAGACAAGAGCACTCTTCAAGATGCTCGAGTACTCGAGCGACCCGTTCCTGCCAGGCATCACCGGCAACGAGCAGGAATGCATCAGCTTCCTACTCAGCCTCGGGATCGAGCTGAAGGAAGGGGATGCGTGGCGAACTTGGGCGATGCTGTCCTCTGATGAGAAGTCGAAGATAATCACTGCGCTGCGAGATCATCTGTCGATGCGCAGACGCAAACAGGAGACGATCGACAGGCTAACGGGAGAGGCGTACGTGTTCACCCGGGAGCAACCTGGTTCGCCGGTCCGTGATGTGAAGGAGTTCGCCACTCTGCTCAACGCCTGCGGAAGACACGGGAAGGCGGAGGTGGGGCTCAAGATATGCGTCGGCGATAGAGGTCCTGCGCTCTCCGAGGGATATGCGCTCCTCAGGGATCACAGGTCCGCCCTCAGAGAGGCGCTGGAATCCGCCAGGAGCCGAGGCATCACCAGGATGAAGCACATACAGTTCTTCGACGCCGAGGATGACATCGAGGAGACCATCGTGGGGACGATCGCTGGGATGCTCCTTGGCGGCAGCGGGTCGGACAGAACGGCCCCTATGGTGGCGTTCGCGGACTCGATGGAGCCGAGCGACGTGCAGATGGTCAAGGTCTCCTCCAGAGGTACCCAGGAGCTGGTGGCACGCGGGATGGATCTCTCGGCGGCCATGCGCGCCGTCGCTGGCAGATTGGGCGGGGTCGGTGGCGGTCACAATATCGCGGCCGGGGCGACGATACCCTACGATAGGAAGGATGAGTTCCTGAGACTTCTCGACGAGATGGTGGGGTCGCAGCTCTCGCGCTAGAGCACCGTTGCGAGTATCGCCTTCTGCGCGTGCAGCCTGTTCTCTGCCTGATCGAACACTACGCTCCTCGGGCCGTCGATTATCTCCTCGGAGACCTCATGGCCCCTGTGCGCAGGCAGGCAGTGCATGAACAGCCAATTCTTATTGGCCTTCTCGACCAGCTTGGCGTTGACCTGGAACGGCAGGAAGAGGTTCTCCCTCTCCTCCTTCTCGGCCTCCTGTCCCATGGAGACCCATGTGTCGGTGTAGAGGACGTCCGCGCCCTCTGCCGCCTCGAACGGGTTGGACATAGTCTCGATCGTGCACCCCTTCTCCTTGGCAATCTCCTGCGCCTTCGCGAGCAGGCCGTCGTCGGGGGCGTGACTCTTCGGCGTCGCAGCCCGCATGTTCATGCCGGTAATCGCACAGCCGAGCAGAAGGGAATTGCAGACGTTGTTCCCATCGCCGACGTATGTGAGCTGCAGCCCCTTCAGCTTCTTCTTCTTCTCAAGGATCGTGAGAAGGTCGCCTGCGCACTGACACGGATGCTCCATGTCGTCCAAGCCGTTTATCACCGGAACCGTCGCGTTCTCGGCGAACTCACGCATGGTCTCGTTACAGAACGCCCTGTACATTATCCCGTCCACGTAGCGGCTCAGGACTTTCGCGACATCAGCCACGGTCTCCCGCTTGCCGATCTGCACCTCGTCGGGGCTTATGCATATCGCTGTGCCTCCGAGCTGCGTCATTCCCACCTCGAACGATATCCTCGTCCTGAGGCTGGGCTTCTCGAAAACCATCGCCAGGACCTTTCGCTTTAGAGGTTCGGGTCTCCTGCCCTTCGGCGGCTCTGTCTTCGTCTTCAGCGCTTTGTCAAGGATCTTCTTGAAGTCGTCCTTCATGTCAAGAACGGATATTATGTCCCGCTTCAGCTGAATCACCATACTGGTCAAGTGTTCACTCCGACTTAAGACTTTTGAACGTAGCGTCAGACCTCGAAATGTGGCTGCACGATTTCAGATGGCGGATAGGCGCTCGCAGAGAGACTCCCCACATATCGCGCAGGAGAAACACCCTGACAGTCTGACGACGGGCCCTCCGCATTCCCGGCACCGCATCCCACAGCTAGAACCATTCGCGTCGCTCTCGAGGCTTTGAAACATGTCGTCTATCTCCACGACACGAGAGGACCGTTCCGGGGGAAGTATCCTCCAGCCGGGGGTCGACGAAAATGCTCGCTGCATAAGCTCTGGACGAGCCTGCGAGTCAGCCTCCGGGAGAGGGCGGCAAGCTTTATTTAGGCCGAGACAATGGAGGATTCGAAACGGCCGGGGTGGGGTAATGGTATCCTTGGGGATTGTGGATCCCTTGAACCGGGTTCGATTCCCGGTCCCGGCCCCTCTTTCATATGATTGAGATCACTCAGAGAACATGGCGCCACAGCTAGGGCACTTCGTGTCCGACTCGCCGACCGGCTTGCCGCACGATGGACACTCGTAAATCATTTGACCGGCTTCGGGCTGCTCGGGCTCTGAGGGCGGTTCCGTTTCCTTGCTGTCCAGAACGACGGATGACGCTTCGGCCACCTCCTCAGCGAATATCTCGAACTCGGTGTTACATGAGTCGCACTTGTTCTGCGATGCAGTGACGGTTTGGCCGCAAAACGGGCATTCGAACTTCATGTTGTCGAACGACGTGCCACAACGAGGGCACTTCATCTCCTCTCCGGAGACCGTCTTTCCACAGGCCACACAGGCGATTATGAAAACTGGCGTCGACCGCTCAGCCATGGCATCAAGATTATGCTGCGGGTATTTAATTGGTTGCAGAATCCGCCACTGGCGCTAACCTGGAAACGCTCGGGACTACTTCGCGCCTTTGCGGCGGGAAGGCGTGGACTTCTTGCCGCGACCTTTCGTCTTTCCTGCGTCTGTCTTCTTCGCCTTTGACGGGCTTACTTTCCCGGCGGCCTTCCTCTTGGTAGGCTTCTTATTCGTCTTCGGCTGTCTGCCGGCTTCGGTAGTCTTCTTCTTAGCGGGCGACTTCGTTGCCGGCTTCTTCTTTGCAGGAGCCTTCTTCTTTGCAGGAACCTTCTTCTTAGGAAGGCTCTTCTTAGCGCGAGGCGTCGCTGCCTTGGCGCCGACATTCGCATCGTCCATGGAAAGGCCCAGCGCCGCGTCGGTCTCTGCCGACACCTCGTCTATCTCAGCGTCGATGAACCGTGCCTTGCAGTTGGGGCAGGATGAGACGTCGATCGCCATCTTCTCCCCGCATACTGGGCAGACCACACTCACATCGCCTAGCGGCAGGTCGCACCTTGGACATTTCTCCTCGTCCCCTCGGATCATAAGCCCGCAGCCCGGGCACGCCACTTTTCTGGAGGACGAACGCAGCTGCTCTAGCTCCGTGTTGATTATGTTCTCTACGAATTCGTCCATGTCGAAGCCCGAGAAGGTCCGTTCAACGCTGATCGAGAATTCCGTCAGGTCGGTCCCGCAGGTCGAGCACTTCGAGGCGTTGCGCCAGACGAGGCCGGAGCAGAAAGGGCACTCGAAGAGCGTACCGGGACCGAACTGCAGGCCGCAGCGAGGGCATTCAGAATCACCAGCCCTCACTATGCGACCGCACTTGAAGCAGCTCAGGAAGACGTCCGTATGCTCTTCCGCCATCATCATGACAGGATAGTACACCTGTTATATAAATTGTGGAATCTGGCAACCCTCAGCACCCGTCGTCATCGGTCTCTTCAGGGCACGACCTAGGTCCCATCCGACGTGCCCTGGAACGGTACACAGCGAACAACGTCAGGATGAACAACACGGGCATGAAGACATCCGTGAACTCTGGTATCTTGTCGAAGATGACCTCGATGTCGGAAGTGGTGGTGTTCTGTGTCCATTGGAAGCAGATGAAAGTCTCCCCCGACGCGCTGTAGATCGATGTCAGGTAGCCCTTGGCATATGAGCTCTGTGTGAGGGATATCGGCGTCCACGTCCCGCTCACGTTCTTCTTGACGAGTATCTCGTTGTTGCTGTTGAGCCACATCGCATAGACGTTGCCCGAGCTCAAGTCCAGCGAAATCGTTGGGCTCTTCGTCCCGTATGTAGCCGCGTCGTCCAGGGACTCGACTGTGGACCATCCCGTCCCACTGTTATAGCGATATTGTATCTGACCTTTCCAATAACCGGAATCCATGTGACCTGTTCCGTAGACCACATGCGCAACCCCATTGGAATCGATGACCGCTGAAGGCGGTGCGTATTTCGTATTATCAGCGCTGCTTCCGGCGGCGTATATCTCGTCACTGCTACTCCAGCCCGAGTCGTACGTTGCGCTTTCCACTTCTCCATCGTAGGTGTATATCGCCCAGACCGTGACACCCGATCCCGAAGCTCCTGGTAAAAGCGTTGCCTTGGCATCGATACCATCGAAGCCCCCGAACAGCAGATTCCCCCGATCAATCCAGGAACTGATATCGTCCGGAGATGAAGAGTTAGCGGTCCTGAGGTTGTACTTCGGGCTTCCCCCGGAGACATTGGAACTCCCCACCAGCCAGAGATAACCGTTCAAATCCCTGCAGATGAAGGCGTTCTTGTTTGACATATCGGCGCTTGAGATGGCATACCTAGCTTCACTGCCCCAAGTTATCGATGGCGTTGACGGGTTGACAATCCCTTTCCTCATTGTAACATTCATAGTGGAAGTCGAATTGTCAGCGATTATGTACACCGCGTTGTTCGCAGCGTCATACCACAGGCTTGTCTCGTTCATGCCCGGGCTCGTAAACGCCTCATCCATATCGATCCAGGTCTGACCGCCGTCGTCGCTGCACTTGTAGACCGTATTCTGACCGTCCCAGAAGAAGCTCCAGAAGTTGGTGCCGTCATAGAACAGCTGCCTCTGATAGGAATGCGCGGTCGCGTACTTCGAGCTGGAGGACGAATCCACGACCCAGTTCCGGGTGTCGCCGATCAACCCGCCAGATACCGCGCTCATTAGGAACTCATCCGACGCGGCCACGTCGACGCGTCCCTTCCAGTCAGTTGTCTCTATTATGAAATCAATTGCCGAGTCGCCTCCCAGAGCCGATGAGAGTACGCCGATCTCCATCCGCTGGAAGTCCTTCGCAACGTCCACATCCGCGGTCGCCACAGTCCAACCGCCGTCGTACGTGTACAACGATTCAGACAATATCTCTCCGAACTGACCGATGACCTCGACCATGTACTCGGCCCCGATCACCTTGGAGCTGATTGAAACTGGATACCCGGTTGTCGGATTCATATCCGCGTCTATGTAGATCCGCAAGAAGTCCTCGCCCGTCTTCCGAACGGGAACGACTGGGCCGCCTCCACCGGTTCCGGAAGGCTTACCCTTGATGGCGGGGACATACGTGCCCGCGCACATCTCGCCATCGACGCTGATGTAGAAGAAGGAAGATTGTGAGCTGGCAGCCGTGGCGAACTCGTCGATGTCGATATCAGAGTTCGAGACCGGGATCCCCTCGATGTCGGAGATTGCGATGCCGTCCCAGTCGGCGAACGCGCCGTCTACCACTATGGATGCAGGGGTGACACTGTAATAACCGCGCGCGCCATCGCCGACGACTTCCGCGTGCGAGAATGACCATTCGGAAGCAGCAGGGTCTACGGACAACGATACGAGTCCACCTGGGACGGCGCTCACATCAACGCTCACGTCGACCACATGCGGCGCGTCACCGGGGGCGACCGAGAAGGCCGGAACTGCGGATATAGGTGTGGCACCGATGCTTGTGAACGACACGCTGTCGACCGCTCCTTCCGAACCCTGGCACGTGACGCTCAGCCGCAGGGTCGGCACATCGCTCAAGCCAACGACCAATCCCTCGTCCGGAATCAAGGACTCCTGCTCGATTATCAGCAGGCCCCCCTCCGTTGGAGCCTCGTAGCTGATCGCTCGACGCTCAAGCTCGTCCTGCGACACTAGCAGGGACTTGGCCGACGAGCTCACCGTCATCGGAAGCACGGCCTTCGCCTCGAGCTCCATGCCGTCGAGCCTGTACGAGAGCGAGCCTATGCGGGCCCATGAGTTCCAGTCACGGGGGTCATCGCCCGAATTGAACACCATGACGGACGTCGACTGGACAGAACTGTTCCACCCGGTGAGCTCCATCAGGTAATCGGCTCCGAGGGAGCCCACGGTGTATCCCGTCGACGCCGACCCGTCGGAGTCTATGAACACGAAGAAGCTGTCGACGAGATTCGTGCTCATGATGCCCCCTTTCGCTCGAATGTAGACGTACATGTCGTTGGAGTCGCTCCTGGCGGCCCATCGGTCGACATCTATCGTCGGGGCGTCCGCGGCGGCGATCCGCACATCGAACGTCTGGACATCCGACCATTCGGAGAAGTCACCATCGACCTCGAACGGGCCGGACTCCGTGTAATACGCGAAGTAGATGAACGTGGGTATGATTATCAGCACAGCGACAAGCACCGCGAGGAACGGCCACCTGGTTAGCGTGGAGTATCTCCTTCCCCGGCCTCCTGGTTGCGGACGCATGTCGCCTCTGGTACCGTTTATCATGCCCGTACCGTTGGTCATGCCAGTTCCGTTGGTCATGCCAGTTCCGTTGGTCATCCCTGTGCCGTTGACTAACCCCGTTCCGTTCACCGCGCCTCTGCCGTTGGTGAAACCGCGGTCCGGGGCCGCCGTCTCAGAAGGAATAGTGGTGACCGTACCAGGGGGGGGAGGTGGTTCCTCCTCGGGCTCCGGCTCTCCTGCCACCTCTCGGTCGAGAAGGGGTTCGGCAAGCTGCGGAAGGTCAACATCGAACGCGGCGCCGCACTTGGGACACCCGGTAGCGCCGTGGGCGACGACGGCACCGCACTCCGGGCACTCCAGCATGTCGTCCTCTGTCACGATCGGCACGCCACACCGGGAGCATCTGACGGTGCCGGGCTCCATCTCCTGGTCACAGGACGGACAGGATACTCTGACCTCAGGGAGCTTGGCACTAAACAGATCCTTGGTGAGAACATCGTCGTCTCTCCGTTGTGACTCGAGACGCTGCATCAGACGCTTCTCTATAACCTTGTCCAGCTCGCGTCTGGTGAGGACCCTCTCGAGCTTGGTCTGACAGAAAGGACACTTGCTTACGTACGTGGACACCTTGTTGCCACACAGCGGGCAGTAGACTAATTCATCGCTCAATGCTTAAACACCTCTCAGATGAATTGTGGGAGTGGATGCCAGTGCACGCTGTCATGGGAGGAAAGGTGCCTGACTTAACGGGGAATAGTACTGTGTTCAACCAATATAATATATCTGGCCTCTTTAGAATGGGCTATATGCGCCCCGTAGCCACAGGTCCCGGTCAAACCTATCCCGCTTCCTGAGCCAAACATAGATATACGCACGTGGGCGTGGTGCGCTCAGGTGAACGGATTATGGCTTGGACCGGCCCGCTGGAGAGAATCGACGACTTCAGGTACATGATACCGAGGTCCTTCAGAAACTGCATGACGACAGACGCTGTGATATTCTCCGATGAGAAGATGATCGAGATGGTCAAGCGCGACAACGCACCCGAGCAGGCAGCGAACGTCGCGTGTCTTCCGGGCATTGTCGACAAGTCGTTGGCGATGCCGGACATCCACTGGGGATACGGCTTCCCGATCGGAGGCGTCGCTGCCTTCGATTCGGAGCGAGGGGTGATATCCCCGGGCGGTATCGGCTACGACATCAACTGCGGCGTGAAGCTCGTCCGAACGAACCTCTCGGTAGCCGACGTCGAACCGAACGTTAGGACGCTGGTCGACACGATATTCGGCAACGTTCCCTCGGGTGTCGGCGAGAAGGGGAAGATCAGGCTGTCGCGCACCGAGATCGACGATGTGCTGGAGGGAGGCGCCAAATGGGCGGTGTCCAAAGGCTATGGGTGGGAGGACGACATCGTCGCCTGCGAGGAGAACGGGCGTATGGACAGCGCAGACACCTCCAAAGTGGGGCAGAAGGCCAAGCAGCGCGGAGCCCCGCAGCTTGGCACCCTCGGGGGAGGCAACCATTTCCTGGAGATCCAGAAGGTCGACGCGATATTCGATCACGACGCGGCCGCTGCATTCGGGCTGGTGGGAGAAGGGCAGGTGACAGTCAGCATCCACTCCGGCTCCAGAGGCTGCGGGCATCAGATAGCGAGCGATTACATACGCGTCATGGAGGGGGCTCTCAAGAAATACGGGATCAACGTGCCAGACCGGCAGCTAGCGTGCGCTCCTGTGAAGTCCACGGAGGGACAGGATTGCTTCGCCGCGATGAGCGCCGCCGCGAACTTCGCGTGGGCGAACAGGCAGCTGATTCTACATTGGCTGAGGGAGTCGTTCGAGAAAGCGCTCGGACGGTCCGCCGAGGAGATGGAGATGCACTCGGTTTACGATGTGGCCCACAACATATGCAAGCTCGAGGAGCACGCCGTCGACGGTAGAAGGGCGAAAATCTACGTCCACCGGAAGGGCGCCACGAGGGCTTTCGATTCCTCGCGATCCGAGGTGCCTGAGCGGTACCGGTCGGTGGGCCAACCTGTGCTCATACCCGGTGACATGGGAAGCGAGAGCTACGTTCTCGTCGGTACCTCGGGGGCCATGTCGGAGACCTTCGGATCGACCTGTCACGGGGCTGGGAGGCAGATGTCACGCACCGCCGCGACAAGACGGTTCTCGGCTAACGAGGTCGTTTCCGACCTCCGCAGCAAGGGGATATACATCCGTGCGGCGTCGAAGGGAGGCATAGTCGAGGAGGCGCCAGGAGCCTACAAGGATGTGTCGAACGTGGTCAGGATAGCGGAAGGAGCAGGCATATCCAAGGTAGTAGCTAGGCTCAAACCCATGGGCGTGATGAAGGGTTAGAGCTGGATGGACTTCCTCGCCGCCTTGGCGACCGCATCCTTGTGCTCCTGAGGACAGGCCACCATGACAGCCCAGTCGTGAACCCTCCGGTTCTGGAGGGACTGCGCGATCGAACTCAGCTTCGGCAGCAGGCGCACCCGGCTGCCGTCGATGACGCGTATGTCGGTAAGGGATATCCTGGGCTCCGAGACAGGGAGTTCGTGCGACGGCACGTCGATTATCACTTCCCCAGGGTCGATACCGGCTCTCGCGGCGACCTCCTCCTCGGTCGCTCTCCTCTTGGCCATCTCCCCGAGCTCGTCGACGACCTGCCACTGCCCTTCGTCGACGTCCAGTACGGACAGCGCGAACGCCTTCTTGAACAGCCTTCTGTACTTGATACGAGCGGCAGTCGCCTCGAAGTAGCCTCCCTTGGACACCAGGTGAGACAGCAGCGTCGAATCGGTCATCCTGAATATCTCACCTATCTCCCCCGGCCCGAGCTTCTCGACGGCCTTGGCGAGCATCAGCTCTGCGATCCTGACGGTCTTGTGGTAGTACACGGATGAGAACATCAGCGCCCTGGCGACGAGCATCCCCTCCACGGCGCTGACGCCTCCCTTCTCGACGACGAGATCTCCATTGAATATCTCGACAGTGTCGATGAGCCTGTCGAGGTCTATCACGCCGTAGGCGACGCCGGTGTAATGAGCGTCCCTGACAAGGTAGTCGAGCTGGTCCACATCGATCACACCACTGATCATCTGGCCGAGGTAACGACGGTCGTTGAAGTGGGCCTGGCCCTCGTGACTCTCCAGAGTGCGCTGTTGTGATGACGCTCGGTGAGCGTCATCCAAAAGAGAAGCCACAGTCCCTGGGTCGATGCCCTGTCCTTCCAGCGCGTCCACTGCCAGGTTCAATTCGCCAAGCACGCTCCGCTCTGCCTCAGACACAATCGAATCCTCACCCCGAATCAAGCGTTTGGATATCTCCACGTGGTCGATCCCGAACTGTTCGTGAAGTACCATCTCGAAGGTGTGCGAATACGGCAGATGGCCGATGTCGTGTAACAGGGCCGCGCAACGGACCAGGAGGTCCTCGTCCTGGCCGAGCTGAAGGGATGAACTCATCCTGCTCGCGACCGCGAATGTCCCAAGCGAATGCTCCAGACGCGTGTGATTCGCTCCAGGATATACGAGGTTCGTCAGCCCGAGCTGATGCACACTATGCAGCCTCTGAAGCTCGTTAGATTCCAGGAGAGGAAGAAACGGCTCGTCAACGCGTATGCTCCCGTGGACGGAGTCCCGGATGATCTTGTACGCGCTCACAACTCCATGAGAGAATGTTGCGACATATAATAGTTCAGTCCAACTGCACATGAGAAGGGGCCATATGGAAACTCCTCCGCGGCGAGTGCCATCATGCCAGTCCTTCCTGACAGATAGCAGGCTCTCCGCCTCGTCTGACCCAGGCACTGCGTGGATTTCAATACCTGTTTGTGGCAAAAGAGATTGAAGGTTTCGAGGAAAGGGTTTCACCGGCTTGACAGCAGAGTCATAGCGCCGCATGTGGCCGCCTTGGTAGGCAGGTCCGTTGCCGCCCGCGTCACCATCGCCGCCAATGTTGGCACCGCTTCCGCTGCCTCGATGATCTCACGACCCGAACAAACGCAGCTATCCCCGGCGTTGGAGCTGCCATCGCTCGTCGCAGCCCATAGAAAAACCTTTGCAGCAGCCCAAGCGTCCCGAAGATAATTCAGAGCAAATCATTTTAAAAGGAAACACCGATGATAAGACAGCTCGTAGGAGGGCTCCCCCTTGCAGTCCAAACTCGTTCCCAGTGACGACAGGATATTGACGTACATCGATGGCTTCGACAGCAAGATAGGCGGAGGCATAAGGAAGGGCCACGTGGTCCTCCTGGCCGGAACGCCAGGCACGATGAAGTCTTCCATAGCGTTGAACCTTCTGTGCAGCAATGTCAAGAAGCGCGCCACGAACGTCCTCTACATCAGCATCGAGGAGAGCAAGGACAGTCTTCTCGAATGCATGGAGCGGCTAGGATTCGGGACGGCCGACGAGAACAAGTTCTTCATAGTGGACATCGGCAAGCTGAGGCTCGAGCATACGGACGCTGACATAGGGCGTGACTGGTTCAAGATACTGAAGGAATACCTGAGGAAGAAGGTCGAGAACGAGGGGGTCGAGATCGTCGTCATCGACTCTCTGACGGCGGTCTACGCCCTCACGACGATACAGAGTCCCCGGCAGGAGCTGTTCCACTTCTTCGGCTTCCTCAAGAGGCTCGGAGTGACGACCATCCTGATCTCGGAGACGCAACACAACGGCAGCGTGTTCGGCCCGTTCCACGAGGATTATCTGGCGGACGGGACGATACTGCTCAAGTTCGTGGATGTCGGCGAGTCGGACGTGCAGCTGAGGATAAGGGCAGTCAAGATGCGCCACTCCAAGATACACCATGGATATCTGACGCTCATATTCAGGGATGGCCAGTTCATGGCGACGCCGCCCATAGCGGAGTAACGGTCCCGGCAGCACGGCAGGGGCCGCCTCGGCACTTTCACGGGGGCTACCCAGCATCCGAAGACTATCCAGCTATCGCTGGGGGGTCACATCTACGAGACCGAACGCACCTCCGCTCAGAGGCCGCCTTTGATCTTGTTCCGGTCTATCCTGACGCCCTGCGGAGTCACCAGCAAGAGATTCTTGCCTATTCCGGCCACATCGCCGTTCACATCCCTTGCGACGTTCTTCAGCTCCGAGGTGATCCTCTTCATCGTCAGGTCGTCGTTGGCTATGGACGTGAAGTCCAGAACGACCAGGTTCCCGGCGTACACCTCGCTCGTCAACATGGACAGATCCTCGTACCTGAAGAGCTCGCCCACCTTGACCTGTGTGCTCTCCTCCGACCCTTCCAGCAGCCTCTCGTCGTCGAAAGACATCTCGCTCAGGTCGATGTACTGCTCCGCACTGGCATGCTCCCTGCCTTCGGAATCCTGCGACGAAGGGAACGTCTTCTTCTTGAGAATTGTCACCGTGCATCCCTCTGGGTTGGGTATATCTTTGTTCGGATATAAAGGTTATAATCCCACTGACATGCGGGGATGAGGACTCATAGGTCCTCATCGAGAACCCAAAGCCTGTCCCCCACATAATGAATCGAGGATATCGCCTTCCCCTTCGGCTTGCCCGCCATCTCCGATGAGGGCACCAGCGATCTGCCCACGGCGAGCGGTCTCATGTTCCTCTCGTCTCGGATCCACACGAGGTCCCCCTCGACAACGGACGCTTCAACATCCACGATGCCTGGTCCCATGACGTCCGCTCCGTTGGCCACGAACTTCACCGCGCCCATGTCGACGGTCACGAACCTCCTGGTCGCGCCATACCTGAGGATCCCGCGCACTGTGAGGAACGGAGTATCCCGCACGACCATGCCGAGTATCTTTCCATTGACATACAGGATGTCGTAGACCGGAGTCTCCGCCCGGTCCACTATGCAGGTATCATCGAAGCTCTTCGTGCCCAACGCGGAGTCTATCCCGGAGGCGAGGCCGTTGATCTCCTTCTGCCGCAGCCTATGCCTCTTCCTGATTCTGAGTCCTGCCATTGCCCGACTCACCTCAGAAGACGGCTTCTCGGCGCGGCAGATGTGCACCGCGCGAGCAGATGTGCCGCCCGTTCCCGCGCTCTCACCGCCCTGCTGCTCAGGCCAAGCGCGTCGCAGGCCTCGGCCTTCGTTTCCAGCGCCTCCCAGTCCTGGGGGTCGATCCCTGACGCGGTCTCGGCCGCCCGGAGCGCCTCGCGCGGCATGCCGGCCCGAATGTAGGCCCTAGCCAGCGACATAGCGGCATGGTGGTCTCCAGGTCTGGCGGACAGCACCCTCTCGAGAGACTCCACCGCGCCGGCCCAATCCCCAGAGGCGAGATGGAGTTCAGCCTGGACCTCCTCGCGGTCACACTCTGGACAGGTCTCCATCAACCGAGTGCCCGATTCCATGTCCCCCTCCGAGGCGTATGCTCTGACCAGCAGCAGCCTCGCATCCAGGGAGAGCGATCCCGGATCGGAGGAGAGGAGGATGACCTTCACCGCCTGCCAATCGCCCTTGTGGGCGAGGTACCGCGCCTGCGCGACACTCGTATCAGTGTCGCCTGTTCTCGCAAGGATCATCGCTAGTTCCTGCGGGGGATCCCCCAGGTCTGTCATCCTGCAGAGGTCGAACGCGAGAGGCAGCGCCGAGGTGTCCGGATGACGAGACTCGGCGGCCCTGACCATCGAAGTCAAGGCCTCGCTGTGCCTAGCCAGACGCATGAGGACCCTGGCGCGCATGGTCCACGGTTCCCCGTCGCTCTCGTTCTCGCCAACGAC
>JAEHCN010000100.1 GCA_020696395.1 Thermoplasmata archaeon
CCCTCAACCGCCAGGCGTATCTCCTTCCGCCCCTATGGCCTTTTCTCAGAGCTGAATGTATGCGTTCTTGGTGTTTAGAGGGGCAACCTCGTATGCGTAGGCGACATCGGGTGTCCCATCAGGCTCTTCATAATACCAGTATGGGTCGGTGAACCATCCTCCAGAGTAATAGTACCAATCGCCGCCATCAACTGAGACAGTATGAGTGCCTGCGGTTACTGACCACACCCCGATAATCTTCCATCCACCTGGCGATACCCCAACAGATGCTCTGAGGACTCCATCTATGTACACATTGACACCAATGGAACTGTGTTCATCATGGGCGATTAGCACCTTTATCTTGGACCAAGGCTGTGTGTAGACCAACCCAACGGACGCAAGCACCACAACGAGAACGATAACAACCGCGACAAGTCCCTTCCAGTGGAGCCAGAGCCAAGGCGTTCGACGCAGTGCGGAATATGCGTATCCAGTCGCAAAAAACCGCGAAAATTGTACCTTCGCTGGTCGAGCCAGTGGCAGGGAGTGGGCCCAACCGGATTTGAACCGGTGATCTACGCCTTGTAAGGGCGTCGTCATAACCACTAGACCATGGGCCCCTAGTGCTTCGGCCTATGCCATCTTCTGTTTTAAAGCATTCTTCAGGCGAGAGCCTTCTTTCCTTCATCGAAGCCATAAGAGAACGCCTTGAGATTCTCATCGACCTTCCGAGATATAGTGCGTCTTACTGCCGCCTCGAAGTGTCCTCGGTCGATGCCCGTGATGCCTATACCTGCGAGGGCGCCCACCATCACCACGTTAGAGGAGATGGGCGCTCCTGCCTCCTCCGCCATCTTTCGAGAGTTTACGAAAACGGCCCTATTTGATGCGCTTTCAAACCTCTTGCGCACCTCTTCAGCGGATGGATATCGCATCCGCTGAGTCGACACGCTCAGAGGAACCCAAGTCTCTGTGGATGCGATGACAAGCGTGTTCTCGGACGCCTTGCAGATCGCCCTCAGCGTCTCGAGCAGTTCGAACGACAGGACAACGTCGGCACTAGCGTCGGGTATGAGTGGTCCGGAGACCTCTCCTATTCTCGCGGTGCATACTACTGATCCGCCTCTCTGGGCCATGCCATGAGTCTCGCTTAGGATGACCTTCTGACCCGCCAGCATCGCTGCCTCGCCTATGATCTTCGAGGCCGTGATGATTCCCTGCCCTCCGACGCCGACGAGATAGATGTCGACCATCACTCGACCTCCTTCATCGCGCCATACGGACATACCTGCGCGCACACGCCACAGCCCGCACACAAGTCCATGTCGATCGTCTGAACCTTGTCTATGCTTGAGATCGCAGGACATTGGAACTTCGTCACGCAGGTCCTGCACTTCTTGCAGGCTTCCTGGTCGACGTGGTGCTTGCGGATGATCGCACCCTTTTCGTCCCTCTTCGCGATGAGCGCGCATTCTCGTCGGGCGATTATCACGCTCACGCCGTCGTATGTAAGCGCCTCGTTGACCAAATCGATTGTCGCGGAGATGTCGTAAGGGTCGATGGTGCGCAGCCACATGACCCCACACCCCTTCACGACCTCCTCCAGCGATATCGGGGTCGCATCCGGGTTCCGTGGGTCCGTGCGACTTCCTGGATGTGGCTGATGCCCGGTCATCGCCGTTGTCCTGTTGTCGAGTATCATCAGCAAGAACCTGTGTCCCTGATGGACGGCGTTTATCAGGCTAGGCACTCCTGCGTGGAAGAATGTGGAGTCGCCTATGAACGCAATGACCGGCAGATCGTTCACCTTGGCCAAGCCGCCCGCGGTGCCGACACTCGAGCCCATGCAGACGAGCAGGTCGGCCGCGCTGTATGGCGGCGCGACACCGAGGGTATAACACCCTATGTCAGTGGCGAACAGCGCCTTCTTTCCAACGGCTTTGCTGACCGCGAAGTAAGTCGCGCTGTGAGGGCACCCCGCGCACAGGACCGGCGGTCTCACAGGAAGGTCCACAGGCAGGCCGCACTTCTCCGGACTCTGAACTTCGACGGAAAGGGCTTTCGAGAGCCCCTCTGCTACTATCGTCTCATTGAACTCGTGCGCCTGCGGGAAGAGCCCGTCCGCCTTGCCGAGCACCTTCGCGCCCAAGCCTCTGTGCTGCACGAGGGAGCGGATTGAGTTCTCGAGTATCGGCTCCAGCTCTTCAACGATGACGATCGGGTCGTGTTGCCCAACGAACTCCAGAACCTTCTTCCTCGGCAGCGGATATGAGAAGCCCAGTTTGAGTATGTCCGCTGAGATCTCCAGATATCTGACGGCGTCCTCAGCGTACGCCGCAGCTATCGAGGAAGTGATGATGCCTATGCTGTTCCTTCCGCCTCCCACGACGAAGTTGAATTCCGACTGCTCCGCATCGTGCTCAGCCTCCCTCAGCTTCTCCAGGAGCACGAGATGCCTCTCCCGCGCGACAGCGGGAACTGTCACGAACCGTCCGGGGTCCTTGATGAATTCCCCTTTCGCCGGCCCCTTCCTGATATCCCCGACAGTTACGGGAGCGCGCACGTGCGCTATTCTGGTGGTCGTGCGGACAATCACCGGCATCTCCAGTTTCTCGGAGACCTCGAAGGCCTGCTTCGTCATGTCGAGGCACTCCTGGGGAGATGACGGTTCGAAGAGAGGGAAGCCGCCGAACAGCGCGTAGTATCTGTTGTCCTGCTCGTTCTGACTGGAATGACATGACGGATCATCTGCTGTGACTAGAACGAACCCCCCCCTCGTGCCCGTGTACGCGAAGGTCATGAGAGCATCGGCCGCGACATTTACACCGACGTGCTTCATGCACACGAGCGCTCTGACGTCCGAGGTAGCCGCTCCGATAGCGATCTCTGTAGCCACCTTCTCGTTTACGGAATACTCGAAGTAGATGCCCGCGTCTTTTGCCACCCGGGCCAGTGTGTCGCCTATCTCAGATGCTGGCGTTCCGGGGTATGTCGTGGCAACTGACACTCCCGCCTCCAAGGCACCTCGGGCAATCGCCTCATTGCCGAGCAGGAGGATCCTTGAGCCGCTTTCCGCGGATAGGACCTTGTCCATGGCAGGTTCATTATCGTTTACAGCTGGAAATACCTTTTCGACCGACAGTAGTTCAAGATGGTCGGAAGTGGAACAAGGAAGACCCAGGGTTGAAATACTCAGGTTCTATTGAGAATGCGTTGACTGGAAGAACGGTTGCAGAGAAGATACTGGGTAGGGCGGGCGATTCTCCCGAGGCCAGAGCAGGCGATGTGCTGGAGGTCGAGCCGGACCTCGTGATGTCCCACGAGAATACCTTCCTGGTCAGCAAAACCCTCGAGGAGCTGGAGGTCTCCAGACCGTGGGACCCAGAGAAGGTCGTCGTCGTGCTGGACCATAGATCGCCGGCGAACTCAGTGCAGACCGCCACAGTCCACTCGAGGATACGGGATCTCGTTCGAAGAACGGGTATCAGCAGGTTCTACGATGTCGGGGAAGGGATTTGTCATCAGCTGCTCGTCGAGCAGAAGCTCGCAAGACCTGGTCAGCTCGTACTCGGTTCCGACTCGCATACCACGACCGTTGGCGCCGTGGGCGCGTTCGGCGCCGGCATAGGCGCCACAGATATGGCTGGGGTGTGGGCAACTGGTAGGACATGGCTCAAGGTCCCTGAGACGATTCGCGTGACCATGTCAGGGCACCTTCAAAGGGCGGTGTTCCCAAAGGACGTGGCTCTTCACCTGGTATCGAAGCTCGGACCTTCTGGCGCCGATTACATGTGCCTCGAGTTCGGTGGCATATTCCTCTTCGACATCTCGATATCCGGGAGGATGGTCCTGTGCAACATGGCCGCCGAGATGGGAGCGAAGGCTGCAATCGCGCCTGCGGACTCCACTTTCGGGGCTTGGTCCCCGGAGTGTTCTCCCCAGGATGGCAACTCATGCGTATCGGACGAGGATGCGCAGTTCAGCAACACGATCGAGCTGGTCGCCGAGGACATCCCCCCGATGGTTGCAGGACCTCATAGGGTGGAAGCGGGCAGGAGCGCTGACGGGTTCGCGGACACACACGTTGACCAGGCGTTCATCGGCTCGTGCACCAACGGCAGGCTCGAAGACCTGATAGCTGCGTCTTGGGTGCTCAAGGGAAACAAGGTCGCCCCAGATTGCAGGCTGTTGGTAGCACCCGCATCTCGTTCGGTCCTTTCGGACGCTCTCGACATGGGTGTCATCCAGACGATTCAGGTTGCGGGCGGAATCATCCTGCCTCCAGGATGCGGTCCGTGTCTCGGTGCCCACGAGGGCGTTCTCGGTCCTGGTGAGGTCTGCATATCGTCCAGTAACAGGAACTTCAGGGGACGGATGGGGTCTGACGAAGCCGAGATATATCTCGCCAGCCCAGCTACGGTTGCCGCGAGTGCGGTCGAGGGTAGGATAGCGGACCCAAGGAGGTGGCTCAATATCGACCTCTGAGGGGCGCGTATGGAAGTTCGGGGACGACGTCAATACCGATCTCATCATCCCCGGCAGGTACCTCGACAACTACGACCAGTCTCACCTAGCGAAGCACGCAATGGAGGGGGCGAGCGATGAGTTCGCCGCGGCGGTGAGGGCAGGAGACATAATCGTCGCCGGCCGGAACTTCGGGGGCGGGTCGAGCAGAGAGCAAGCGGTGACAGCGCTGAAGTCTGCAGGTGTGTCCGCAGTCGTTGCGAAGTCCTTTGCCAGAATCTTCTACAGG
>JAEHCN010000101.1 GCA_020696395.1 Thermoplasmata archaeon
CAGGTGGCTGAATCCTAGGGATGTGGACCTTAGCGCACGGGGTTCGGTTAGGAGGCCAGTTGATGGCATCAACTGACGAACAAAGTAGCAGAATGTGTGTGTCTTGTGGCAGATCCATCGAGATGGATGCCAATGTGTGTCAGCATTGCGGACATGATTTCAGAGCCCCAGCAGAAGGCCCAGCCGCCCCGAAGAAGAAGACAGTTATCCCCGTTATTGGTGGAGCCTTGATAATGGTAGCGGGAATAATGGGGTTAGCCTTGGGCGGCATCTTGCTCGCAATCGATGTCGAGGACCTGGACGCTTACGGCATGGATATCGCGGGCGTTACAGACGTGGTTGATGACATAATGAACGTCTGTGGCATCATCGTGATCATACTCAGCCTGGTGGTTGTGCTCGGAGGCGTTCTCGGCCTGCTGCGCAAATCCTGGGGCCTTGCCATAGTCGGCGGAGTGCTGGGTTTGTTTGTGATCGGACCGTTCATGTTGGGATCGATATTCGCGTTGATCGGCCTGATCCTTGTTGGGGTATCTAGGAAGGAATACGAGTAGTGAATGATACGCCACCGGAATCAGGATTAGCGCAATCCTGTAGCGAAACCCCTTCCATTCGCTATGTTTTGTTTGCATACTGGATCAAGGTGACTCTTTGAGTTTGATTGCCAAGAAACAGGCATATGCGTCGCCTTCCGGTGGGGCGCTTCACGTTCCCCTGCGAGGCCATTTGGCGGTGTTCTCGAACTGTTTCTCCCACCAGCAGATGTAGTTCCTCAACCCTCTCCTTCTCCTTGTGAGTGCCTCTATGGCGAGTCTGTGGGCCAGCTTCGCATGGTCCTCGTCCCAACGGTCTCGGATGCTCCTCGGTATGACGAGATAGCTGGGGGAGTCGTCTATGAATCTAGGAGGAAGCCGTGCGAGAGCGTGCAGGTCACAGGCCCGCTCACCGCTCGGGACCATCTTGTTGTTGAACTGGTCGAGGTGCATCAGCTCGTGTGCCAGCGTCCAGTATGTCGGCGCCTTGTAGTCGCCGTTCCGGGCTTTCCTGATATCGAGCATCAGCCTGACGTGTCCCGCATCCGTCTGGAAGGCCATGCCGTCGTAGGCCCTCGTCAGTCCGATCGTGATTTTCGTCTTCATCTCTGGGAAGAACGGACGAAGCTGCCGGATCCTCTTCTCGACTTCCTCGATGAGGTGAGGGCTAACGGTGCGCGCCCTGCGCGTCAAGCTCATCTCAATCCGCATACGCCCCCGGTGATGCTCCTTCTCCATTTTATTGTGTGCGGTTCGGAACTCAACCCGAGCTCCGCAGTGTCACTTCTTTCCGTCGATACCTATAACGTGGATCTCGATGGGGATCTCCCGTCCGGATTTCCTGATCGCCTCCTTGACCATCTTGACGAGCCCGGAACAGCACGGAACCTCCATCACGACCACTGTGACGGATCTCGGGGTGGCGTCCCTGAACAGATTTGAGAGTTTGCCCTGGAAGGCTCCCTGTTCGTCCAGCTTCGGACAACCGATCACAAGTGGTTTACCTTTCAGAAACGACTGATGGAAATCCGCCCGTGCGAACGGGACGCAATCGGCCGCAACCAGCAGGTCGGCCTTCTTGAAGAACGGAGATGCAGGCTGGATCAGCCTCCACTGCACTGGCCAGTTGACCAGTTCGGAGTCCGTCCCCGCAGTTTCAGCGCTGGGAGTCGAGGATGCTTGCGGGTCCGGCCGTCTGAGGAGCATCGGGCTGGCCGACGGGCATCCGCACGGCTCAGCATCCCCGTGGGAACTATGACACGCGTCGACAGATCGGTCTGCCAGGTGTTCTTTGACCGCTTCCTCGTTGAATTCAGGCACGTCCCTCTCTATGATCCTGAGCGCATCCTCCGGGCACTCGCCGATGCACGCACCCAGCCCGTCGCAGAATACTTCGTTGACGACCTTCGCCTTTTCGTTCACGATCGCCAATGCCCCCTCATCGCACGAGGTCACACACAGGCCGCATCCAGTGCACTTTTCCTCGTCGATCTCAATGATCTTCCGAATCACCATATGCTCACGTCCAGCGCGTCTTCCGGAGGTATGTAAGTGTTGGATGGTTGTATCAATCATCCCTTACCTGTCAGGGTGGCATGATACGGTTATCTCCCCTCGGGGTCCGCCAACTCGAGCCATCTCACCTTCGACCGTGACCTGTGGAGCTTATCCGCCGCCACGCCCGCCAGGAAATTGATCGGCGGCGTCAGGAAGACCATGGTGCCTGCCAGGCCCATTATGCGACTGATGATGCGAGCGTCGTAGACCTCTCGCGTGGCGCGTGTGTCGTCCGGCCTGTTCGCCCCGACCAGGGAGAAGGTTATCGTCTTCTGCAGCTTCAGCATGATGAGCGTCGTCAGCCACACGAGGTTCTTGAAGCTCGTGTACTCGCCGCCAAACCCGGTCCTCTTCCGGAGGACCGCCTTCCTCAACTCATCCGCCGTGGACCCATCGAAGGTCGTGTAGGCGTCCCCGACCATCATCGGAGCGTGGGCGTCGCTCCCGCCGGTCTTCGCCACTTCAAGGTTCTCACACAGCCTCTGGGCTATGTCGTTCGTGTATCCGTCCCGGTGGAACGCGTTGAACAGCTCCACCCCATCGACCTTGAGCTCGAACACCCGGTTGGCCAGTGAGCTGCAGTGTGCGCTGAAGGGATGCGGGGCGATCGCCAGACCCCCCATAGCGTGTATGCGGTCGATGGTTTCCTCCGCGGGTAGCCCCCTCGGTATCTCCTCATTCACGAAAAGACCGACCACCTCTCCGTCCGCAGTCGAGACCTCCTCCCCGACGATCACCTCGACATTTCCCGCGGCCTTCTCGGCAATCTTCGCCCCCCGGATCGTGTCGTGGTCCGTGACGCAGACCAAGTCGAGCCCTCTCTTCTCCGCGGCCCTCACGACCTCCTCTGGGTCGCTTACAGCGTCGGGGAACCGCATGAAACGCAGTTTGGACATGCCCGAGTATTTCGTGTGCGTGTGAATGTCCGCCTTGCCGTCCATTCGCGGCGTAATCCGGGTGAACATAGAAATCTCTTGCGCATGATTCGGGGTCAGGCGTCAGCCGGCTCACGGCGTCCGGTGCCTGATCACCTCACCGGCTAGCGTCTTGGTCTGCCTGCCCCTGTCGACCGCCAACGCCCCGTTCACAATCACGTACGGAATCCCTTCAGGGTATCTGTGCGGGTAGTTCTCGAAGGGAAAGGTGTGCGGCCATCTGTTGGTCGCCCTGTCGTGGAGTCGCGCCATGTCTATTATTGTCACATCCGCCTTCATGCCGGGCCTCAGAAGTCCCCTGTCCCAGAGTCCTATCTTCTGGGCAGGGAAGCTCGTCATCTTCCGGATGGCTTCCTGGAGCGTCAGAAATGGTTCGTCCCGCACGTATGTCTCAATTATTCCGGGGTACTCTCCGAAAGAGCAGGGCATGTATACCGGAGGGTCGTTCAGCGGCCCCTTCTCCGACCAGACCGCCCCGTCGGAGGCGAACATCATGTTCGGATCCCTCATGAGCGCCCTGACGTCCTCCTCGTTGATGTAGTCGAATATCGCCACTATCTCGTTCTTGCCCTCGACTATGAGATCGAAATAGGTCTCGAAAGGGTCCTTGCCTCGGTCGTCGGCTATCTGCTGGATGCTCCTGCCCCTCAGTTCCTCCTGCGTCGCGGCATGCAAGATGATGATCCTGTCGAACCTTCCGTGCTTCAGCAGGCCGACAGGTCCACAGGCCGGCAGCCGGTCCTCGAGGATCTCGCGCTTGATTCTCATCCTGTTGCTGTCCGATTTGAGATGCTTGACAATCTCGTCATTCGGCAGCTCACCCAGATACTGCGGCAGACCCATGCCCAGCTCAGGAGCGAGGTCGGTGTGCATGTCGTTGTCGATCGTGATGTCCAATCCGTTCTTCCTCGCGTCATCCACGAGCGCCAGGGTCTCTCCCGTCCGTCCAGAGGCGCCGTACTTCGGACAGTTGTGTGATATCTGAACCCTCACACCCGCTCTCTCACCGATCAGGATGGCCTCTCTAATCGCGTCCAGGATGGTCTCCCTCTCCCCTCTGATGTGCGATGCGTACATCCCGTCGTATCCGGCGACGACCTTGCAGAGATCAACGATCTCGTCGGTCTCTGCGAAGCATCCTGGAGCGTAGACGAGTCCCGTCGACATGCCGAACGCCCCGGCTTCCATCGCCTCCTTGACGTGTTCCTTGAGTCTCCTCAGTTCGCCTGGAGAGGGCGCCCGACGTTCGGCTCCCATTACCGCGGTTCTGATGGCTCCGTGTCCGACCAACGCTGCGATGTTGTGTCCGAGCCCGCCCTTCGCCAGAGCTCTCAGGTACTCGCGGAAGGTCCGCCAGGTGAATTCGGCCGCCTTCCCTGCCCACTGGCCCCAGTACGTCTTCGCGAGCTCGACGGTAGATTCGGCGAGCGGGGCTACGGACATGCCGCAGTTGCCGATGAGGTGGGTCGTGACGCCCTGACGGAGCGTGCTGTCGCATCCCCGGAATGCCATCGCGGTGACGTCAGAATGAGTGTGGAGATCGATGAATCCAGGACATACGAAGAGCCCCTTTGCGTTTATCGTACGCTCGCATTCTCGACGCGGTATCCTGCCGATCTTCGATATGCGCTTGCCCGATATCCCAATGTCC
>JAEHCN010000040.1 GCA_020696395.1 Thermoplasmata archaeon
AGGGACCGTCATGTATCGGCACCGTGAACAACCTCTCAGGGAGCGTGTCATCCTTCTTCGCGAGCCCTTCCCGCAGGTTGAACATCCGCTCCAGGGTCCACACGCGCTCGCCGACCTGCTTCAGCTCTTCGACGGTGTAGCCGTGTCCCGTGGCCGCGTTTACCAGCATGGCCATGTTGTCCCATGAGTTCGCGAAGGCGTTCCTCGCGCCGAACTTGCACAACACCATGCAGTCCAGGACTGTGAAGAGCTCTTGGAGGTCTTTCAGCGGCTTCGCCTTGCCCTTCACGGTGAACCTGTCGACGATGCCTTGGAAGAGCTCGGGCACGTACATGGTGGCGCGCAGGTGACATGCCCCTCTTGTCGATGTCGCGAAAGCGAGCGACATCCCCTGTATTCCTCTGGGGTCGTAACCCGGGAACTCCATTCCCTTGACGTGCATCGCGCACTTCCCGGCGTCGGGTCCGTACGCTGCCGCGAGCCTCCTAGACCCCTCGCCTATTGCCACCCCGAAACCCTCGCCTTTTCCGGTCATCTCCACCAGCCTGACCATGGTCTTGTGGTCTCCCCAGGACAGTGTGATCCCGCCTGTCTCCTTCTCGGATATGATGTTCATGTCGAACATGTCTACGGCACACGCTATCGTGTCAGCGCAGGAGATGGTGTCGATCCCGTACCGATTGCACAGGTGGTTCGCCATTATGATCGATTCGAGGTTCGAGTTCTCGAGGTTGGCCCCGAACATCGCGAGCGTCTCGTACTCGGGACCTTCCGTTTCCACCTGGTAGTCCTTCTCCGCCTTTGTCGCGTTACCGCAGTGAAGGGGGCACCTGGCACACGCCATGTTCTTCACGAAGTGCCCGTCCATCAGGGCGTCCCCGCCGATCTTCTCGAAATCTGGGAAGTATCCAGTGTGAAGGTTCTTGGTGGGTATCACACCCGCCTTGCCTGTTATGCCGACGACCATGGAGGTACCATACTTCGCGAAGGCGGCGGACTTTTCCTTGACCGTCTTCGTGGCCTCCTTGAAGGTCTCCTTCAGTCTGTCAGGGTCATCCTGTGGGACTTCCTTGGTGCCATGAACGACGACGGCTTTGAGGTTCTTCGACCCCATGACGGCTCCGGCGCCGCCCCGTCCGGCTGCCCGGTGGTGGTCGTTCATGATCGCGGCTATACGCGCCCGTCGCTCACCCGCGGGGCCGATCACTGCTGCCTTCGCCTTTTGGTGACGCTCCTCCAGAGCGTCGATGGTCTCGAAGACGTCCTTGCCCCAGAGGTCGGCGGCGGTCCTGAGTTCCGGCCCGTCGTTCGTCATGAGCAGATAGACCGGCTCCGGGGCCCTGCCGAAGAGGACTACGCCGTCGTATCCCGTCCTCCTCAGCATCGGTCCCCAGTGCCCTCCAGAGTGGGCGGACAGTATCGCCCCCGTGAGGGGCGATTTCGTCGTAACGTTGTAGAACCCGGTGAAGGAGCCGTATGTGCCCGTGTAGGGGCCCGTCATGAATATCAATCTGTTCTCAGGATCGAAGCCGTCTATGCCCGTCTTGTTCTCCTGGTAGAGTACTTTCGCGGCGAGTCCCCTGCCTCCCATGTACTTCAACTGATCATCCTTGGAAATCACCTGGTCGGCGAACTTGCCTGACGTCAGATCGACTCTCAGTATTCTCAACGGCTTGCACCTCCCCTGACTGAACCGAGCAAATTGCTACAGGATATAAAAGCATTTAGGTTATGTCCTATCATCTGGCTGTTTGTTCGTACCTGGTTCGTCAGACGGGGCCGGGATTCGAACAACTTGTACAATCATATCTGTTTAATATGCCGCTAATATTCTGAAGCTCGTGGCATTCGAGACAATAGGGATCGATTCGCTCCTGTTCGTCGCTGTCCTAATGGCGATTGTCGGATTCTTCTATTCGAACCTGGGACTCGGTGGGGGGCAGTTGTATGTCCCCATCATGGACCTGTTCTTCGTCAGCCTGGTGATGAAGGAGATCGTGCCCCTGTCGCTGTGCTTCGCTTTCGCCACTATGGCAAGCGCCACTTACAGCCACTCAAGGAAGGGCCTGGTGGACTTCAGGCTCGGGGTGATGCTCGCCGCGGGAGGCCTCTTCGGGGTGGTCGGCGGGGTCCTTTTCACATCATCGGCCGACGAGCGCTTGGTGAAGGTTGGGTTCGCCGCCCTGTTGCTCATCGTGGCCACCAAAATGATCCACGACCTGTACAAGGTGCGGAAGGAGTCTGCTCCTGCGCGTGCGGATTACAGCACCAGGATGAAGTTCGCCGGGGTTGGTGTCAGCGTGCTGACAGGCTTCCTCGTCGGCAGCTTCGGCATAGGCGGCGGGGTCATCAGCGTGCCTCTCATCATCTACGTGTTCAGGTTCGAGACTCGCAAGGCCATAGGCACCTCCGCATTCATGGGCGCCATCCTTACACCCGCTGCGTTCGCGGCATACGCCTTCCGCGAAGGCGTGACGATCCACTACGACCTCGCGTTCACGCTGACTCCTATCATACTCGTGATGGCGATAATCGGGTCGACCTGGGGGTTGAAGAAGCTCAAGACGAGGGCGGTCAGGACGATATTCATAGGCGGCGTCTTCCTTGCTGCGTGCGAGATGATATACAGCCTCCTGACGCAGTAGCGCGCATTCTTACAGCTGTATCTTATCGCCGCGCTTCGGCAGCACTACCTTCCTCTCTTCCCCGAAAACCTGCTCGAACCCCGCTGCATACTCGGTATGCACCGGTATGACTATCTCTGGGTCGATTGTCCGCACCATCTCCGTGAGGTCTTCTTTGCTCGCGTGCCCGGATGCGTGGAGCGGTCCGTCTTCGCATGTGAAGGTCGGATGGCCGTCGCTGTCGACGGTGAAGCCGTGGCTCTTCAGTCCGAACCTGCGTAGCCATGCATCCAACCTTCTGAAGTCTATCTCCTGCTCCTCGTTGTGCGCCTCGCTGGAGGAGTAGATGTAGTGCCCGCCCTCGGGTCTGATGTCGATGAGATGCTTGATGTCGAAGAAGCTGAACGACAGAAGAAAGTCCCCGGGTGAGGCGCCTATCTCGTTCGGCTTGACGAGGGCGTCGTGATACTTGTCCTGCACGATCCATTCCTCGAACTTGCTGTCTATGGCCTTGGGTGAATCGTATATGCGCATCTCGTTCCCTGGGATAGGGACCGTGTCGTCGACGGTTCGCATCGCGTTCAGCAGGTACGCGTCCTTCGTCGTGATGACCATGCTCCTCCTGGCTTCCCTCGCCAGGACTAGGAAGCTCTCCAGCCGTTCGATGTTCCTCGGACCGAAGTCGGCTATGGCGAGCTTCCCTCGTGCCCTGTCGAGGATGGAGCGAGCCGTACCCCTGACCTCCTCTTCGGTCGCGTCGGAATGGTGGGCCATCTCCCCAAGTCGCTCATCTCTCATCCGTGTGCCCTCAACTATCATCACGTAAGGGTGGTCGGAACGCGCTCGATCGGTGAAATCCCAGGTATCGCCGCCGGCTTTTCCGTGTGTACGGATGTCGCCCGTGTAGACGACCTTGCCGTTCGGGGTGTCGATCATGAATGCGCTCGCTCCCTTTATCGAGTGGTCCACCGGAAGCATCCTACAGCTGATGGATTCGATGCCTTGTGTGAGGTTGCCGGGCTCCAGCCTGCCCGCCCGTGCCTTATTGGTCGCCATCTCGTAAGTCGGCAGGAACTCCCAGAACTCTGCCATCTCGTCGGAAGGCTCGGAGTCGAGGATGAAGAAGTCCCTGCCGTGACTCGTGCTCTCCTTCCTCCTCAGCACCTTAGTTCCGCGCTTGTCCTTAAGACAGCGTTCGGAGAGATAGGCCGGCTCTCTTCCGAGCTCGGACCTGGAGCTATCCTGTATGGCTTTCACCATGGTCGCCGTCATGGCGCTGGTCGCCACCGGTATGTCGCGCTTAAGGAAGCCGATGTCTCCCGAGTGGTCTACGTGGGCGTGCGAAAGGAGGACAACGTCGACTCGTTCCACCTCGGGCCCGTCCATTCTTAGATCCGGATGCATGAGGTCTTCTCGGAATATCCCTCGTGCGTCGGGCAAAGTCCCCATGGTGATATGGTCGAGAAGGCCCGTCGCGCTTCGCGGCCTCAGATACTCCTCATAGTAGGCGCCCATGCGCGCGAAGTTAGTCCCGAAATCCAGCAACACGCCTCTTCCGTCGTACTCCAGGAGGAGCTTCGAACCACCTATCGTGTCCGACCCGTCCAAGGCGGTGAGGGCTAGGCCGCTCATGGATGCGCATGATGGTTCGAGCGTAAAGACAATGCGGTTCGCGACCGAGGGTTTGTGCGGCTCATAGCCCTAGCCGATTACGAATGTCGGTCCCGTCTTTCACACCCGCTATATCATTCGGTCGCAGAACAACTATTACCCCCGAACGCGGTTGAGTGTCAAGATGGTTCGACATAATGAGAATAGCACAACTAGGATGCGGAATAACTGGGCTTGTGAGTGCTGAACATCTCGAGAAGAACCCTCGTGTGAAGGAACTGATTCTGGCCGATTCTAAGGTCGATACGGCCATGGCCATGGCCGCGCGGATCGGCAGCGAGAAGATATCCACGAAGCAGGTGGACGCCACCGACGCCAAATCTCTGAGGGACCTTCTGAGCGGGTGCGACATGGTGATAAGTGCGATCCCGTGGTTCCTCAACAAGAGGGTTATCGAGACGGCGATAGAGGTCGGCATCGATTACATCGACTATTCGATGGCAGTCCACTCGGTCGAGGAGTGCGATGAGATCGACAGGAAGAGCAAGGACCGCGGTGTGACGATACTCACGTCCATGGGTTCTGACCCGGGCATCTCGGACGTGTTCGCTCGCTACGCCGCCAACAAGCTGGACCGTGCGGTGAGCGCGCGTGTGATGGATGGCGACACCGCGACGGCGGAGGGACACGATTTCTTCTCGCTCTGGTCTCCGGTCGAGATGCTTCAAGAGGTCACCATTCCGGCCGCGATATTCAAAGACAGCAAGATATCATACTTGCCGCCTCTGGACGAACGACAGATATACGAGTTTCCAGAGCCGGTCGGCCCATTGCCCGTATACAATACCATGCACGAGGAGACCTTCCTGATGTCTAGGTTCATAGAGGGCCTCGAGTATGCTGATTTCAGGATAGCTGTTGACGATGGGTTCGCACAGGTCGCGAAAGCCCTTCGGATGATCGGCCTCCACAGCTTGGACCCGATCGAGGTCAAGGGTGTGACTGTGAAGCCGTTGGAGGTCGTCGTGTCACTGATGCCTCGTCCTGTCGATCTTATCGGAAGAACCAAGGGCCACGCGTGCGTCGTCGTGGAAGTGGCGGGCGTGAAGGACGGAGAGAGACGGCTCGTGAAGGTCTGGACGGCGATGTCCCACGAGGCAGCCTACGACCTCTGCAGTAGTAACGCCACAGGATACTTCGTCGGGACCGGCGGGGCCATTGGTGCCGAGATGCTGATGTCCGGTCACGTGAAGACGAAGGGGATGGTCTTCCCCGAGCAGCTTCCCGCCGAGGAGTTCGTGTCCCGTCTTCCCGCTAAGCACCTGGATGTGCAAGAGGAAATAACGGTCATTCAATGATTGGGAGAATCGCATAGGTCGCGTGGGCGGCTCAGAACTTGCTCGAGTAGTAGGCTAGAACCATTAGCGCAGTTACCGTGATCCATTGGTCGTTCAATGCGTGCGGGCGATCCGTCTGATACCAGAATCCGTCCTTCGATCTTGCCCCGAGGAGCCATCGAATTGGCTTCTCCATCCTAGGCTCATTGGGTCCGAAACCGGTGTAGAGCAGTGAATCGAGCGCCGTCAGGCCGCTGCCGAAGTATGTGGGGAACTTCAGTATGGTCCAGTTCTTCTCCGAATGGTAGAACGTCGCGTGGTAGTTCTTTTTGAAGAAGCCGTCGAGGACGAAACTGCCCCCCCTCCTCACATCTGCGATCCTGGAGTTGTCGTAGATCCATGACATGCCTCTGATGACGCCGATCGTGGTCCAGAGGCAGCTCGGGATGTCACCGTAGTCGGCGGGATCGTACTTCCGCGCCTTCCCGCTCCGGACAAGCTCCGTGAATTCGTCCAGCTTCAAGTGTTTGTGCTCTGGAAGGTACTTCATATCCTCGATGTACGGGAGGGTCCACCCTCCATCGCTGCGCTGCATCTTCATCAGCCAATCGATAATCCTGCTGACTTGGGAGTCCGTCTTCTTCCTGCCGTACCTGAGGAGTATGGATAGGGCCATACCGTTGTAGTGTGGTTTGGGGAACGTGTCCGCTGTCGGCCCACTTATGTATCCTTCATCATCCTGCCATGATAGGATCTTGTCGAGGGCCTGCTCCACATATCCCTCGTCAGGGTCCGTGCGGAACTCGTACAGCCAGTAGAGGTTTCTCAGTATCGTGATATATGTCCAACCGTATGGCTGGCCTGGACCTGCATCCTCCGCCATCTTCCGTTGTTTGGATATCTGCCATGTGCCGTCCTCCCTCAGAGCCTTGAGGAGCTTGATTCTCGGAGGGTACTCCTTCGCCTCCTTGAGCGTCCTCTGGACATCCGAGTCCTCCTCGTCCCTCATCTCCACGTATCTCTGAAGCCAGTACTTGACTGGAGGGACGGCGACCTTGTGGAGTCGCTGGGTGGATTGCCCTATTGCGCGGTCCAACTCCTTCTTGAGCATCCCGCCGTACACGCACTCTCTGGATAATCATATTTTCGTCTCCTGACCTCACAATTATAACCATTGTGCATCATTCATCTGTTGAAATGCCCTGGACTGGCGAGGACACGAAGGATGTTTTCAAGAAGGTGATAGGTGGACTCATAGCTGCCGCCGTGCTCGGAATAGGTTATACCTTGATTGAGCGGGCGGAGTGGTATTATGCGGCGGCCTTGAGCGCCCTGCTAGTCGTATTGTTGCTCATCCTTCTAACGAGGCTCAGCAGGCAGGCTGCCCCGAGCATTGAGCCTTCTTCCGCCGACACGCGGAGCTCGTCCCTTCCCGTTCACGAGACAGACGTAGGCGAAACCCGCGTATCCCCTCCAGCCGCTTCTACGCGTTCGGATGGAACTGCCGATCGAGACGATGTCGTCGCTGACGGCAAGACCTTGAAGAAGGAGATCAAAGCCGAGCAGAAGCGGCGGAAGAAGGAGGCGAAAGCACGAAAGAACGAGGATTGACGCCCGTCTCTTTTCGAGACCGTAATCTAAAGAGACGGATGATGGGGTTTCTGCCGAGGTCGAATCCCAGCAGGTGTGTGCCTTCTCAACCGCCGGAGGGAGGCCCAGGCGGTGGCGGCGGCGTGGGATCCGCAGGCGGAACTGGCGATTGATCCGGAGCAGGGGGCATCGCTTCTGGTCCCGGTTGCAGCGGAGCCATCGGCGTCGGCATCTTCCCGCGGCGCGACTTCATCCCCAGGGCGACCGCAGCCACCACTACCACGACAACGATAATCAATATGGTGATCCACAGGTTATCTCCCGTGAACAATCCGAGGACGCCTTCATCATTGTTCGAGTAGTCCTCCAGTTCAAGGTCTCCTACTCCTCCGAGGGAGCTCGCACCCATCTTGACATAGAACCCGACCTCCTCCGAATAGTACCAGTACTCTGTAACTACGAAGCCGTCGGTGTCCGATTCGACCTTGACCTTGCAGCAGTCGAAAGTGCCCGCGGGAACCACCACCGAGACATTCTCCTCCGTGACGGTCATCGTTATGGCCCGTGAAATCGTCTGACTGTCGGACTCGTCCACTCCGAGCATGCTGAACGAAGTGGTTTCGGTGGCGTCGGACGATGACGTCACGACGGTGTCGATTACGAGTTCGTCATCCCCGATGTAATCATCCATTGACGTATCGTACTCTGTGAGGACTCCAAAGGTGGCGCTCATCGTGATTCCCATTTCACCCATTTCCATCTCCGTCTGGATCTCTTCAACAATGAGGTTGAAGTCAGCCTTGACCCGTTTCTGGGAGCCCGTGAGGTCAAACGACCCTGATATCGAAACATCTTCGAACGCTCCGGACAGGTCACCTGATCCGGATATGTCGATGACGAATATCTCCTGTGTGTCAAGGGTCGTTTCGCTCTCGATCGACAGCTTGAAGCTGCCGTCCATCACGAATCCCTCATCCTCTATCGAGGCAGTGTACTCCCAGAAGTCGCCGACCCCTACATCGGCCACCGCCCCTGCGCTAGGTATGACGCAGAATGCTGCCGCGACAATCAAAAATGCAATCAAGCCCGAGCTAACGTACGCGTATTTCATAGTGCATCCCTCCAATTGGTCCTTATGGTGAACCAGAATGGACGTTTGTCCTATATTACTCGCACCCTTTCTCAGGCATGAGCATATCTAGTCGTTGCGACATCAGGTTTCGAAGTTCAGGTATGGAGAAGATGACGTCCAACAAAGCATTGACGCGAACGCCAGGAAGAAGCTACGTCGGGTGCCAGTCGTGCCATCCGAAAAGGCACACGATTGACTTATCCCTAGCACTCGAGCAGCATGCTGTGTACTGTTCAACGCTCAGAGACCTCGGACTGGAGGTCTTAACTCTTCCACCTGATGAGAATCACCCCGACGCATGCTTCGTGGAGGACACGACGGTCATCCACGGCGGGAAGGCGCTGATATGCCGTGCGGGCGTCGAAAGCCGGAGAGGGGAGGAGGCTTCCATCAGCGATGTGCTCGGGCAGTACATGAGTCTCAAGAGTGCCGTGCCCCCAGCAACCGTAGAGGGCGGAGATGTGGTCCACTTCGAGGACCGCCTCCTAAGCGGTCTCAGTCAGAGGACCAATGCCGAGGGCGTTAAGCAGATGGGCGAGTGGCTCGATGTCAGGATCGACACGATTGAGGATCCCGAGATCATGCATCTCAAGAGCTACATTACGTACCTCGCGCGCGACACGGTCATCACCACCCGAGCCTATGCAGACCACCCAGCGTTGGCCGGAATGAATGTCCTTGTCGTTCCCCCCGGGGACGAGTATGCTGCTGACACGCTCACGATCGGCGACACCGTGCTGATGCCTGCAGGACGGGAGCGCGCCCATGAGCTCGTGCGCGGAGCGGGCTTCAAGGTCATCGCACTTGACATGAGCGAGATCGAGAAGTGCGACGGTGCCATGACCTGTCTCTCACTTATCTTCTAGAACATTCAGGAAAAGCTTATCTCCAGGACATATCATCGGGTGGAGGCGGAGCTTAGGAGTAGCGAGGGGTCTAGATGGTGCAGATGCTTGATGTGATGGAGAAGGCCCTGAACGGCCTTCCAATAAGCGAGAACGACTATCAGCTGAAGAGATACGCGCCGAAGGTTCAGGAGAAGGTGCGAGAATACAAGATCAAGTTCGACCCCGAGAACCCGGTTTCGAGCGACAACTCCCTGGCAGACGATATGTTCGAGGCAGGCCTCGAACTCATTGTCGATGTCGGAGCCTATTGCATGAGCACGAATCGCGTCATCTCGTTCACCGAATCCGAGGTCCGGGAAGGCCTCAGGAACGCACCTTCGAAAGTGTTCTTCGGAGAGGGCAGGGACCGAAAGGCGATGACGCCCAGGAAGCCGGAGGACAAGAAGCCGCCTTGGTGCCTACTTGGAGCTGCGGGCGGCGCTGTCGCGAGCGACGAATCGTTTCTGACCCTGATGGAGGGTTTCGCGGAGATCCCGCAGACGGATTCCATCACGACACCAGCGACAACGAAGGTCAGCGGGATGCGTGTTCGCCCCGCCTCCCCACTCGAGCTGTATGCCACCATGAGGAACGCCACTTTGGGCAGGGAGGCATGCAATCGCGTTGGACGCGAGGGAAAGCCGTTTATGAACACGCTGTCGACTGCAGAGTCTGCGATATCCCTCGCGGCGGCGATGCAGCCCAGATACGGACTCCGTCCGTCGGACGGCTTCATGATCGCGTCCATGGACCCGATGAAGGTGGATTTCGACAGGCTCAACAAGGCTGTCATGGCGAGTTCGTTGGGCGCGCCGATAGGTATGGACTTCTCGCCTTTGATGGGCGGCTACTCTGGCGGTCCGGAAGGGACCGCGCTGGGGACGGTGGCGACACACATGATGGGTGTCCTCACGCTGCAGACGAGCTATCTCATACCGTTTCCGTTGCACCTTCGGTACATATCGAACAGCAGCAGGGACCTCCTGTGGACCATCAGCACGATGGGTCAGGCGATAAGCAGGAACACGCATCTCCTGAGCATCAGCCTCAACTACACGGCTGCAGGCCCGTGCACACCGATGTGCTTGCAGGAGAGTTCCGCGTCAGTCATATCGGCGGTCTCCTCAGGTCTATCTATGGAGTCCGTCGGAGTCGCGACGAACAAGTACGAGGACAGGGTCACACCGGTCGAGCCGAGGATATCCGCGGAAGTGGGACACGCCGTCGCCGGTATGAAACGTTCCGAAGCCAACGGTATAGTGAAGGCGCTTCTGAAGAAGTACGAGAAGAATCTGCCCAAACCACCACTGGGAAGATCGCTGCAGGAGTGCTGGAACGTCAGTAGGCGGAGGCCGACCAAGGAATACTCCACACTCATCAGGAGATTCAAGAAGGACATGAGTGACCTCGGGGTGCCCCTCGATCAGTCCGAGTTGGACATGCCGTAGAACCAGCTTCCTCCGGGAACCGGCTGGCACGTGTTCGCTCGATGGAAGCCATATCTACGCTTGAACGCAGTTCTGGTTGGCGAGGGGGCGTGAAGGCTTCCCAGAGGGTGGTGCCGGTCAGTGGTCAATAGACTTTCCATTCTCGTTGCAGGGAGAATCCTGATTTTCTTCTTGTTAATCTTCCCTGTAGCGAATCTGCCCTTTCTTCAGTTCCTCGTCCCCCCGATACGCTCCAGCGAACGGTGCCGACAACGGACGACCCAGTCTGGCGGGAGTTTGCAGGATCCTCGAGGACGTTACTGCCTTTGCAGGCACGCTTGTGAACGGTGACGGTAGCGTACCCCGTCTGGAAGCGGGATCCCCTCAAGAGTCCCGCCGTTCAGGCTGTGCACGGATGATGCCATGAGCGTTATCAGGATCGGTCAGACCATCCACCTGAGCTAACTGAGTGTTGACTTCCAGGTCAACGCGAAACCGGCGTATAAATAGGCCGAGGGCCACTCATGTTCTGATCAACATGGACGGATACGTTAGAACTGCCTTGGTGGTCTGCATGGCTGCAACGGTACTGACCGCCGGAACCATAACCTACGCGGTCTTCAGAGGAGGGGATGACTGGTTGGCAGACACCAGCGTATTGAGTTCATTCTCTGACTATGATGAGCTCGCCGACTTCTTGAGGGACGCGACTGTAGCGACCGACGAATCGAACTACTCGCTCGACAGCAGCTTGGGAACTGGCGATTCCGCAATGGTGGTCCCGAAGAGCGAGTACTCGACAACGAATGTGCAGGTCTCCGGCGTCGATGAACAAGATATCGTGAAGACCGACGGGGAATTTGTGTTCATCGCCTCGCACGACCATGTCTCTATCGTCAGGGCGTACCCGCCGTCCGAGATGGAGAACGTCTCGGTACTGGGTATTTACGATATCCTCCCGTTCAAGACCGAGGAGATGCAGGTATACGTCTCGGGACTGTATCTATATGGCGACAAGCTGGTGGTGCTCTCCTCAGTCTATATCAGCTGGTGGCTCTACTACAATGCCACGGACTATCTTGACTTACCAGTTGACCGGACGAGATCGTTCGTCTCCGTGTTCGACGTTAGCGATGTGTCCGCTCCGGTGCTCGAGTTCTCCAGCGGGGTATCCGGGTACTTGCTCACCTCAAGGATGATCGACGATGTCGTATACCTGGTCACACAGACGTACGTGTGGATGATCGATAGCGACGCGTGCTTGCCACAGCTGTGGACCGAGGATGAGAACGACACGTTCGACGCGAAGCTGATCTACTATGACGTGGACTCTAGCTCGAAGGATTCGTTCATCAATCTCTTCGCAATCGACGTGTCATCAGGAGATCATAGGTACATGTCCGTCATCGCGGGGTATGCATCGACCATCTACATGTCTCCGGATGCGCTCTTCGTTACGGTCCAGAAGTGGGGAGGGCCCGTGCTGGTAATCGACGCGGAGTCGGTCCCTGAGTTGGAGGACACGGCCCGCACGACCATCCACAAGGTCTCAGTGGACGGCCTGTCGATGACGCCTGTCGCGAGAGGCGACGTGAAGGGATGGCTGCTGAACCAATTCTCGATGGACGAGAAGGACGACATGCTGCGAGTGGCTACGACAACCTCTTGGTCAGAGCCGGAGAACGGTGTGTACGTGCTCGACTCTGCCCTGTCCGTCGTGGGCACCTTGGAGGGGTTGGCGCCTACAGAGAGAATATTCGCAGCACGCTTCCTAGGAGACACCCTCTACCTCGTCACCTTCAGACAGGTTGACCCGTTGTTCGTGATCGACCTGAGCGACCCCCATTCACCCGCCGTCCTTGGCGAGCTCAAGATCCCGGGGTTCTCATCGTACCTGCATCCTGTCGATGCTGATCATGTGTTGGGGATAGGCAGGCTCGACAGCCAAGTCAAACTATCCCTGTTCGACGTCTCGGACCCTGTCAACCCAGTGGAGCAGGATTCGTACGTGGTGGCGGAGTACTCGTGGACGACCGCTGGATACGACCACAAATCGGTGCTGTTCGACTTGGAGAGGGAACTCCTGGTCATACCCATGACCACCTACGACTACAGCCCCTTGGGATCGTACGACTACTGGTCGGGAGCCTATGTCTTCAGGATATCCATCGATGATGGCATATCACTCCGCGGGACGATACGGCATGAAGGTTCTGAGTACTACAACCACGTGCAGCGGTCTCTATACATTGAGGACAGTCTGTACACATTGTCGATGGCGTGCCTCCAGGCGAACTCTCTGGCCGACTTGTCCGAGGAAGGGTTGCTTGTCTACAATGCCGACGCGATACGGGTGTACTCGCCTGGCTGACAACGCGTAGCTCTCTGAGATGCGGAGCCCCCCTCTGCTGAAGAGCCAAGTTAAAGATATCTGACTCCCATTCAACGGCGGTTCGGAGGGCCTCGAATGCGCGTGGAACTCGACAAGAAATCCATATTCGCCCTTGCCTCTGACACGAGGCTGGAGATGCTGAAGTCGCTCCAGCCGATGCGCAGGACCGTCTCGCAGCTCTCCGAGGAGCTCAAGATAGACAAGGGCGCCGTGCATAGACATCTCAAGAAGATGGAGGAGGGCGGCCTTGTCAAGCGATTCGAGGACCACGGCTTCGTCTACTACGGCCTGACGTGGAAGGCCAGGGACCTGATTGTGCCGAACGAGAACACGCAGGTCATCATAGTGCTCTCATCGATATGGATACTTGCTCTGGTTGTCGTGCTGTTCGTCGCGGCAGGCCTGATGTTCGAGGGCGGGAACGACACGCTCAGAGGCCTGATACCCGACTTCGACGGCGCTGGGAACGAGACGAGCGCCGACGATCTTACAGGGCCCGGACCCGGCTCGGACGCATGGATCATGCCATCACTCGTGCTGTGTATCGTGATCGTCATGTTGGTCGTCCTGGCTTCGAGAAACCTGTGGAAGCCAAAGCAGAAGTGCCCGGGCGAGAGCGCGGGCGTCGAGCCATCTGACGGCGAGCCGAGCGAGGACTGACCGCGCTCGGCCCGTTCGGAAAACGTTATTATCCCACGTCGATGTTGATGCTGTCGGTTGGGCTATGGAACTCTTTAGACTCGTCACGGATGAGCTTTCGGGGTCGACTGCGAAATCATATGTCGCTGGATTGACGAAGTTCCACAGGATCCAGGGATCGCCTATGATGCACGCGGCCGCCGAGCACGTGAAAGCCAAGCTGGTGGATATCGGGGTGGACGAAGTCGCTGTAGAGCAGTTCCCGGCAGACGGCCGTCACAAGTTCTGGACGTATACTTCCGTCATGGGCTGGGCCGTGAAGAGTGCCGAGCTTAGACTGGTGGAGCCGGAAGAGCGCCTCCTAGCGAGGTTCGATGACGTCCCTCAATCCCTTCATACATTCAGCAGGGGCACTCCAAAGGGTGGGGTGACCGCCGAGCTAGTCGATGTCGGCAAGGGCGTTTCCGACAAGGACTACGTTGGCAAACAGGTGAAGGACCGGCTCGTCCTCGCCACCGGGAATGCCAAGCCAGTTCACAAGGAGGCAGTGATCAAACGCGGGGCCGCGGGTGTGATAACTGACAGCCTATCCTATGAGTTTCCGAAGGTTCGCGAGAGCAAAGACGTCCCGGACGCTCACTCGTACCAGGGCATATGGCCGAACGCCCGGGATGCGAAGGAGATTAGGTTCGGCTTCTCCCTCAGCAAGCGCCAGGGAGACGAACTCAGGAAGTATCTGGAGCGCGGAAAGACGGTGAAGTTGCATGCTCGCGTGGATGCCGACCTGTCACCGGGCAGATACAGTATCGTGAGTGCGGCGATCACTGGTTCAGTGCGGCCTGAAGAAGAGATATTCCTGGTGGCGCACCTCTGCCACCCTAGGCAGAGCGCGAACGACAACGCCTCCGGGAGCGGCCTGTTGCTGGAGGTTGCGAGGGCCATCGTTGCGCTCATGAAGTCGGGCAGGATCGAAAGACCGAAACGGACGATCAGGCTGTTGTGGGTCGCCGAGACGATAGGCACCGTCGCCCTTCTATCGAGCCATCCTGAGTTTCACGGGAGATTGATCGCCGGGATGAACCTCGATATGGTAGGAGAAGACCAGGCGAAGTGCAGGTCCACCTTGTGCATGGACTGTACGCCGGATTCCTTGCCTTCCTACCTCAACGATTTCGTGTACTTCATGATCGAGCGCTCGAATGCGGAGTGCGACAACATGGTCGCGCTCGGCATGGTCGGTGATTACAGGTACGCGCGGACGTCTTTCACGGGCGGCAGCGACCACACCGAGTTCAACGAGGCGACGGTGGGTGCCCCGTGCGTCGGGCTGACGCAGTGGCCGGACATGTTCTATCACACGAGCATGGACACGCTCGACAAGGTCAGCGAGGACAGCCTTCGGAGAGTGGGTTTGGCGGTAGCTGCGTCCGCATTGACCCTGGCGAACGCTGATGCGGACACGGTCCATGAGCTCGCAAGCCTGACAGGATCTGAAGGCATGAAGAGGATATCGGATGCGATTGGGAAGGCTGTAAGAGACATGTTCGATTTGAGTGACCAGGCGAAGGGGCCTGACAAATCGACCGGCAGGCCGGATTTGGCGGAATATCACAGGATGAGACTCGATCACATCATAGAGAGAGAGCAGAAAGCCGTCAGATCAGTGGTGAGGCTGGACAATAAGGTGGGCGCGGACAACTTCGTTGAGAGGCAGGCTGCGGCGGTCGTGGAGCATGGCTCGAAGGAGCTCTCCAGACTGGACGAGATAATAGATGGATCGAGCTGTTGCGGAACGCAATACCGTGCGAGCACGGGGGACGAGCACGGAGCTGAGCCGCGGGCGAGAAAGGTCGTCCCGGAGAGGCGGTTCGAAGGTACGGTCGACACCGATCTCATGATCGAGGAGCTCGGGGAGGAAGGCTACGACTGGTACAGGGAGATCGACGAGAGAGACCCATTATTCCCGAGGAAGATGTACGAGATAGTCAACCTGATGGACGGGAAACGGGACCTGCATGAG